>DUQT01000168.1 GCA_012837655.1 Actinomyces sp.
ACTCCGTCCTCGTCCTTTGAAAGATCACCAACGGCAGTTTCGCCGTATAGATGATGGAGGTCGAGCGGCGGACGGTAAACCGGGAGTTGTTCTCCCATGTCTCGCATCCAGTCGTGGTCGATGAAGTACTGCTGACGACCTGTCAGGGTGTGGAACGGCTTGTCGTGTTCGATGTTGATGACGAACGCGGAGTAGCGGCGGCCGCCATGCTCCGAACCTGACCATTCAGGGGAGGTCACAACAGCGCGCGGCTGGATAGTGACTTCCCGGAAGGTTAGGCGCTTCTCTTCATCGCCCTCGGACAGGTGGGCCATTTCGGTTCCCGTGCGCTTCTCAAGATCACGGAATCCCTGGGTTGCCAGGCGGCCGTTGCCGGTGCCGGACAGTGCCAGGACAGTGTCGGCTGCCTTGATGTCCGTGTTGAGTAGCGGCCTGCCGGTGCCCGCTCCGCTTAGTGCGCGACCGTTCTTGTCGCCCAGTTCGCGGACCTCACGGTCAGGCATGTACTGGACGCCCTTGACCGCCATGCCGACCTTGTCGACCAGGGGCCCGAGGGTATTGAACTTGTCGATGATCTTCGTGTAGTCACGCTCAATCGGAATCAGCTTCGGCATCGTGACACCGGGGATCAGGCCGACCTCGTCAATGTCGGGAACGATGCCCTCCGGGTTGGCCATTGCGTCCGGAGTGTCGTGCGACAGCGGAGCCGGAAGCACGTCCAGCTGTGTGCCCAGGTGGGTTTGCGCCATCTCAGACACGATTCCAGCCAGCGTTTGGAAGATCTGGAAGTCCGTGCGCGCCTCCCACGGCGGGTTGATCGCCGCGTTGAAAGAGTGCACGAACGGGTGCATGTCCGTTGATGACAGGTCATGCTTCTCATACCAGGTCGCTGCCGGCAAAATAATGTCGGAGTGAAGTGTCGTCGAGGTGTTGCGGAAGTCGAGCGTCATCATCAGATCGAGCTTGCCGCGAGCGCCCTCGTCACGCCATTTCATCTTCTTAGGACGTTTGCCTTCGGGGCTTTCCTTTGCGAACACGGCACTGTCTGCGCCGAGCATGTGCTTTTGGAAGAACTCCGTGCCCTTTGCCGATGAACCCATCAGGTTTGTGCGCCAGTTGAGCAGGATGCGCGGGTAGTTTTCCGGATTGTCCGGGTCCTCGCAGGCGAACTTGAGGGCGCCGCTCTTTAACTGGTCGACAATGTACTGCTTCGGGTCTACGCCCTTTTCTTGGGCTTCCTGTCCAAGCAGTAGCGTCGAGCGATCAAACGTCGGGTAGGACGGCATCCAACCGCGCTTGGAAGCTTCAACGAGCGTGTCGGCTGTCAACTGGCCATCCAGCGATCCTTCTGAAAGCGGCGATCCCACAGCGGTTGCTTCCGCCGTGTCATAGCGCCACTGATCCGTGGTTAGATACCAGAATCCTGCAGAAATCATCTGGCGTGCCGGTCGTTGCCAGTCCAGCGCGAACGCGTACTGCTGCCAGCCGGTGATCGGGCGAACCTTTTCCTGACCCACGTAGTGGGCCCATCCGCCACCATTCACGCCCTGCGTTCCACACATCGAACAAAGTGCCAGGAACGATCGGTAAATCTGGTCCGAATGATAATAGTGGTTCGTTCCAGCACCCATGACGATCATGGAACGTCCCTTGGTGTCGAGGGCGTTCTGGGCGAACTCTCTACCAATGCGGATCGCAGCATTGCCGGGAACTCCGGTGTGCTGTTCCTGCCAGGCCGGCGTACCGGGTGTGGAGGCGTCCTCATAATTTTCGGGCCATTCACCAGGGAGGCCGTCGCGCTTGACTGCGTACTGTGCCAGCAGCAGGTCGAACACGGTTGTTACCAGCTGGTCGCCGATCTTCTTCACCGGAACGCCGCGGGTTACGACGCCGGCGCCGATCGAGTTATTCATACGCTCGGAGCCGGGCAGGTCGAAGCGCGGGAGCAGTAGTTCAACAGCTCCATCATTGTCGTCAATCAGCGACATGGCTGGCTTGGTGCCCTGCAGGGTTAGATTCCACTTGCCAGCACCGCCCTCGCCATATCTATCTGCAAGGGAACCACCCGGATCGGCTACGTAACCGCGTTCGTCCCACACGAGTGGACGGAACTTCGGGGAATCCTTCTGTTTGATATCGTCGCCCACGCCGTCGGGTAGGTGAGCGGCGGTAAGGAACTTGGCGGGCACGTACGCGCCGTCGCGTTCCTTCAGCGTGACCAGGAACGGCGAGTCCGTGTACTTGCGCATGTAATCCAAGAAATATGGAGCCTTATCGCGCACGTGGAACTCACTCAAAATCACGTGTCCCATTGCGAGGGCGAGCGCACCATCTGTACCGGGAGCGACGCGTAGCCACTCGTCGGCAAACTTCGTGTTATCCGCGTAATCCGGGGACACCGCTACGACCTTTTGGCCGTGGTAGCGGGCCTCTGTCATGAAGTGCGCGTCGGGGGTACGCGTCAGCGGGATGTTAGATCCCCACATGATCAGGTAGTCGGAGTTGTACCAGTCGCCAGATTCCGGCACGTCCGTCTGGTCGCCAAACACCTGCGGAGATGCAGGCGGAAGGTCCGCGTACCAGTCGTAGAACGACAGCATCGTTCCGCCGATCAGCTCGATGAACCGCGATCCCGCGCCGTAGGAAATCATTGACATAGCGGGAATAACCGAGAATCCCGCGATGCGGTCCGGGCCGTAACGCTTGATCGTGTAAACATGGGCTGCGGCAGCGATTTCCATGGCTTCATCCCAAGAAACGCGAACCATGCCACCCTTGCCGCGGGCCTGCTTGTAAGCCTGCGACTTCTGCGGGTCCTCTACCACTTCGCGCCACGCCAACACGGGGTCCGTGTTGCGCTTCTTTGCGTCACGGTAAAACTCCAGGAGCTGGCTGCGAATGTAGGGGTAGCGAATACGGGTCGGTGAATACGTGTACCAGGAAAACGCTGCACCACGCGGGCAGCCGCGAGGTTCGTAATCCGGCAGGTCGGGGCCAGTTGACGGATAGTCGATCTGCTGGGATTCCCAGGTGATGACACCGTCCTTGACGTAAACCTTCCACGAGCACGAACCTGTACAGTTCACGCCGTGAGTGGAGCGCACAATCTTATCGTGCGCCCAGCGCTCACGGTAGAACTTATCTGCGGAACGACCACCCTTTAACGAAATCGAGTGAGTGTCGTCGCTGGCGTGCCCGCGGCGAAGCCAGGAACCGAACTTGAATAGTCCTGACCCTGTGTCGCGATACTGCGAGTCCGTCATATTGAGTCCTTATTAGTAGTTGGTTTAGCCCGGGAACGGTGCGTTCGGGCGTGCGTAGTAAATCCAGACGAGCACGGTGCAAATCAGGAAGAACACCGTGCAACCAATGAAGAAAGTAACCGGTGCGATTACAGATAGGAACATGCCCACAATGAACGGACCAAAAGCTGCGATTGCTGCGGTCCAACCGATTACGCCACCGGCCTGCCTTGGAGGCAGGATCATCGGCATCTGCTTAAAGGTGCCTGCGTTTCCAATTCCTGCGAAGAAGAAGATTCCCATCATGCACCAGAAGAACGGCCAGAACTCTGCAGGCGAGCTGGGCGTTAGGAAGAAGATTGCGCAGAATGTTAGGGCCGTCATTCCGACACCGGACACGAACGTCCAAAGCGCTCCACCAAAACGGTCACACAGCGGACCGAAGGCCACGCGGGTTGCGGATCCGATTAGTGGGCCAAGGAACGCGAACGTCACGCCCTGGGGAAGTCCTTCCATTCCGGCAAACTGCGAGTTATTGCCGTACGTGTTGTTAATTAGGAGGGCGAACTGGGCTGCAAAACCGGAGAACGCGCCGAAAGTCATCAGGTACACGAGGGTGAGGATCCACGTGTTCTTATTTGAGAAAATGTCGAACTGTTCCTTGAAGTTCGCCTGAACCGGCACATCTTTCAGCATGGTCCAAGCGAGGATGCCAACCAGAATGGTCCACGGAACCAGGAATATGGCGACGTTGTGCAGGTGCATTACGCCACCGTCGACCGTGGTCTGTGCCGGTAGGAACGTGGTTCCAAGCATCGCGAAACCGATGATCCATGGGCCGGCAAGCTGAATCAGCGAAACGCCGAAGTTACCAATACCAGCCTGAATGCCCAGTGCTGTACCTGACTTGCTCTTCGGGAAGAAGTATCCGGTTGAAGGCATGTATCCAGAAAACGCGCCGCCACCGATACCGGTGGCGAATGCCAAAAGCATCAGGACCGTGAACGAAGTGTTCGGGTTCTGAATAGCGAAGTACCATCCAACCATTGGTAGCAGCATGATGAAAGTAGTGATCGTAACTAGCTTTCGAGTACCAACAATCGGTGGCAGGAACATGTAGCAAAGCCGGAGCAAACCACCAGCAAGGCCCGGAATTGCGGCCAACCAGTACAGTTGCCCAGAGGAGAGATCGAAACCGATCTCATTTAGTCGCGGCGCTATTGCCGAGACCAGGTACCACGTACAAAACGCAATGGTCAACGACGCTGTTGTAATCCAAAGCGTCTTCCACGCAATCTTTGAATCCCAGTGTTCCGGATCATTAGGGTTCCAGCCCTTAATCATCCTCCCACTGGTGTCCAGAGCAGTGTCAGACATTTCTACTCCAATCGAAATCGTGCACATCTTTGTGATGATCGGACTTGAACTTACTTTATAACGGCTATTTCCGTTATTAATGTGGTGAGTCAGAAACCGCTTAATACTGCGGAAAATGACTCATTCACACTTTCTTGGGCTGGTTTTCTTTTGAAAATTATCGCGTGACCTATTTCTCAATCCGCTTTCTTGTTGGCCTTCACCTTCTCAATGCGGTCGATTGAGATCTCCATCCAGATGATGCAGACGACCACGAGGATTGCCATAACCAGGAATGTTCCTCCCGGGTAGCCAGCGGGAGTGGCCGCAGCAAATAGTGGGGGCAGAACGAATCCACCGAGACCGCCGAGCATTCCGACGAGTCCGCCAACAGCTCCAACATCCTGGGGGTAATAGGTTGGGATGTGCTTAAACACGGCCGCCTTTCCGATACCCATCGCACATCCGTGGATGAAGACAATGAAGGCGAAGATCCAAACATCACCAAGGAAGGGCAGGATGCCTCGGGGCAATGCGAGGATCGCAGCGGTGACCAGCATGAGCGCAAAAGTTAGCCTCATGACGGAGCGCGCTCCCCACTTATCTGACATCCAACCTCCCACTGGGCGCATCAGTGATGCTGGGAAGATGAAGGACGCAGTAATCAAAGCTGCCTTGGTTAGTGAAACCGGGGCGCCATCACTGGCCGTGAAGTGGGACGTGTAGTAGTTCGGAAGCCAGGAGGAAAGAGCAACGTAAGCTCCGAACACGGCTACGTAGTACAGCGAAAAACGCCATACCTGAATGTGCTTTAGAGGAGCTAAACGTTCCGAGAGGCTACGATCGCCCTCGGCTGTAATGTCATTCTTTGGCGTGCCCAACCAGACAAGGATTGCTGTAAGGATGAGGAGGACGGCGTAGATCAGCGGCACCAGTCGCCAGCCGCCTTCAACCATTCCGCCGAAGTACGCTTGGCCGGCGGTTGCGGTAATAATCGCGGGGCCGATGAACTTGGTGACCGATGCGCCCAGGTTGCCGGCGCCGAAAATGCCGAGCGCCAAACCTTGCCGTTCCGGTGGGGTCCACAGGGAGTTCCACGAGATGCCTGCTGTAAACGAGTTACCTGCAATACCCACGAAGAACGCGAGTATCAGTAGCTGCACGTAGCTGTGCGCGTACGCAACCGCCACCGCGAAAACTGCTGAGGAAAGTAGTAGGACGATGAACACTTTTCGGCCGCCAATGCGGTCCGCAATCATGCCCGCAGGCATGCGCCACATTGAACCGTTCAAGATGGCGACTGAGGTAATCCACGCGAGCTGAGCGTCTGATAGACCCAGCTCTTCCTTGATTGCCACACCGAGAACACCGAACATCATCCACACTGCAAACATGAGTGTGAACGCAAGAGTTGAGATCCACAGGACGCGGATTGCACCGCTCTTCTGCGCCTCACTGGTTTGGGACTCGCCCATAATCGACTCCTTGCAAACGCTATTTGGCAGAAATTGATTGTGGTTGCACCACCAAATCTAGTTGGCCAGTAAGCACTTAAAAGGCGTCTCGCAAAATTTTTTGCACGGTTCGTTATGTAATTAAAAAATGGTCGCTCGGGGTTGGGACGTTGGTCCTCAATTTGGGACCTGGATCACTCCAGTTTGGTGGCATCCTCACGCTTGATTGGTGGCATCGCGGTTTTTTGGCGTCGCGGCATTCTGATTGTTGACATCGCGGCATTCTGATTTGTGCCATCGTGCCACTCTGGCGCGCGTGAATGTCGAACTGAATGTTTCTCGCCGAGCCCATTTGCCAACCGTCGAAAATGCGCGCGATGTCTGAACTAGCCGGCGAAAGTGCGCTCTAGTTTTTTGCTGGAAAACGTACTGTGGTTATTTGTTGGTCTGCTCTTCGACTGCGGCCTGTAGTCGCTTGTAGTCGTCCCAGGTGTCGACGTCGATTTCGACATGCGGGTCAACTTCGACCTCGACAAACTTGAGGTCCGCGACCAGTTTCTTCACTGCGCGATTGTGCGTTGCCGGCGCTTCCTCGATTGCATCCAGGAGCGCCTGCACCCGATACGCAGCCAAGAGTTGCTGCAACACACCCGCCCGATCCCGCACCGCCGCCACATCGGCGTCCGTTTTCGCTAGTGCATCAGCGAGCACTCTTCTGGCCGACGCCGAAAACGGCGCATCACAGGTGGTGATTAGCACCAGGTCGTCGGTCTGGTCAGCCCCGCCCTCGTAACCCAAAAACTTGAGTCCGGCGACGATTCCAGCGCCGGGACCGCCGCGCGGCGGATCTTCAAACGTGAGGGCGATGCCGGCTGGCACCTCAAGTGAATCGGGTCCAACGACCACGATCCGGTCGTCTGGGATGCCGTCTTCGCGCAAAGTTTCAACGATCTGGTCCAGGAAGCGCGTGCCGTCGATCTTGAGGTCGGATTTCGAGAATCCGCCCAGGCGGCGTCCACCTCCACCCGCCAAAATGATCGCGCCAAAACGCGGGCCTTCGGAAGAGTCCTGGTTAGACGCTTCAGAACGATCCTGGCTCGACGCAGCCGAGCCCTCCCGTTTCGCGATTTTGCGGGCAAACTCGCGTGCGGCGTTTCGCATGTTTTCCCGCGCGGTCGCGAGCGATTCTTCCAGCGACTGCCCTTCCGGATTTATAGCCACGAGGACGGGGCTGGGCGCGTCTTTTTCGGATTCAAACTGGAACGATTCTTCGATTGCGCCACCAAAGATTGCGAGTTGGACTCCGTGTTTTTTGCACAGGTTCCAGATGCCGGCGGGGGCTTTTCCGGAGAGGGTTTGCGAATCAACTTTGCCCTCGCCGGTTATGACCAGGTCGGATTTGGAAACTAGAGAGTCCAGTTGTGCGGCCTCGGAAATGATGTCGAATCCAGGAATCATGCGCGCGTTGAAGAATCGCATGAGTGCCCATCCCAGACCTCCGGCGGCTCCGGCGCCGGGCGCGTCACGATGTTCAGTTTCGTTAGGGTCGACGGCTGCCGCTAGATTCAGCAGACCCTCGTCCAGTTTGGGCACATCGGTCTTAGTCGCACCCTTTTGCGGGCCGAAAACTTCGGCCGCTCCGTCCTTGCCGGTCAAGGGATTCTGCACATCTGCCGCCACGACCACCCGCAGATCGGTTGCATGAAAGTTAGTCGTGTCCACATGCTTTATCTGGTGAAGGTTGCGCGGCTCGGGGGCAAGCTCAGCTCCGTCCTCGTCAAGGAAACGCACGCCAAGCGCGGCCAACATTCCCACGCCCCCGTCGGTTGTGGCGGAACCGCCCAGCCCGACGATGATTTCGGATGCTCCGCGTTCGCGGGCGTCGGCGATGAGCTGGCCAACTCCCACGGTGTTGGCCGTCCAGACGTCGTGAGTGTCCGGGTCGATGTGTTCAAGCCCGGCGGCTTCGGCCATTTCAATTGTGGCTCGATCGCCCTCGAGAAAATATTTCGCGCTGCGTGGTCGTCCCGCGGAATCGGTTACTTTCACTTCGAAAATATCGCCGGCGTTTCGGGCTGAGGCATAGGCGGTTACGAATCCTTCGCCGCCGTCGGAGAGTGGGACGGTCACGACTTGCGCGTCGGTGAGTACGTCTTCCAGGCCTTCGCGAATCGCTTCGGCGGCTTCTTCCGACGAGAGCGATCCCTTGAACGAATCGGGGGCAACCAGAATGCGCATTATGACTCCAGGGTTTGGATCCAACGAGCTTGCTTGAAGAAATGATGCAGTCCACCGCCCTCGTGTCCGGCGAATGGGTAGACTTCAATTTCTTTTTCGCCGGAATAAACGTTAAATGCGGAAAACGTGGTCGAAGGGGGAACGTCTTCGTCCATTAAACCGACACTGAAGAGGGCGGGCTTGGTGGCGATACGGGAGAAATTTACACCGTCAAAATAATTCAGCACTTCGACGAAGTGGTCCACCTGGTCGGGGTAGGCGTTGAAGAATCGGGCGAGTTCCCTGAAGGGGTTTTGGTCCGTCATGTCGATGCCCCTGCGGAAATTGCAAAGAAAGGCCACGTCGGGGAGGACGGCGCGGATGTCTTTGTGCAGAGCTCCAACGGCGAGGGCTAGTCCCCCGCCCTGGGACGCTCCGGTGGCGTAGATGCGACTGCGGTCGATAGTCGGCAGATCGAGGATCGCGTCCACTGCCATTACCGCATCGGTGATCAGGCGACGGTAATAATAGGTATCGCGGCTTTCAATGCCGTTGGACATGAAACCGCGTGCGTGGTGCGACGCCGGGTGCGGGTCGGGGGTTGCGGAGTAGCCGCCGAAGTCTCCGCCTTGACCGCGTGAATCCATTGACACGTGAATGTATCCAGCCATGGACCAGTGCGCATAGGCACCCGGAATCCCGCGGCCACCACCGTATCCGTGGTAGTGCAACATGACCGGATACGTTCCATTCGACATGAACCCGGCGGGTCCGGAAAGCCACGCGCGAATAGGGTCACCGTTGAAACCAGGGAACTCGAAGTCGTAAAAATCGACCTGCTCAAACGGGGTCTGCGCCAGTTCGATCCGTACCTGGCTTGCATCTTCGCCTGCTGCATCTGCGATCCGCGAGCGCGTCTGTTTCAGCGTGCTTTCCCAAAACTGTTTGAAATCTTGGGGCATGTGGACGTCTGGTTCAAACTCTCGCAACTGCGCGAGCGACAAATCTGTAAGTGCCATCAGCACCAGCCTACGCGAGGTTCCCGCGTGAACAGTCGATCATCAAATTCTTCACCCGGTGCGCCAGCAGGTTCGTGACCGTTTTTCGACGAGTTCATCTGTGCGTTCGCATTGCGACAAATCGGCGCGTTCGCCTGCGTGTGTGCCCGTGTGCATCCGCCAGTTCATCAGCGCGTTCGCAGACCTTAGTCCACGAGTTCGAAGTCGACCTCAACTTCGACCGACGCGTCCAGCGGAAGGACCGGGGTCGCCACCGCAGAACGTGCGTGCTGCGTGCCAAAAACCTCTTGGAACAGGTCCGACGCCCCGTTGATTACACCTGGCTGCGCGAAGAAATCCGTAGTTGATGATACGAAACCCGTCACCTTGACTACTCGCTTTAGCTTGTCCACTCCGCCAGCCGCGTGAGCTGCGGCCGCGAGCGCATTCAACGCGCAGATCCGGGCTGCCTCGTAAGCCTTGTCCGGGTCGGTGGCGTCCGGCCCAACACGCCCTCGGACCACAAGTTCCCCGTTGACCATGGGAAGCTGCCCCGACGTGCGGACCATATTCCCAACTACGACCGCAGGAACGTAAGCGGCAACGGGTGCTGCAACTTCTGGTAATTCAATGCCGAGTTCTGTTAGACGCTCACTGACCAGCATGTTTTCTCCTTCGCTTGCTTGCAATAAATTTAGCAACCGAAAACAATGGGCGCCCGCAAGTTCCTGCACTGTGGGCAGTCCTGTGCTGGAATAGTTTCATGGTTGAAATGTCGTCTCCGTTGGTAATGCCGGACCAGCTCACGAAGGTCCTAGATGACCCTCGAGTTGTCATTTTGGACGCCACGCAAGGAGCAAACCCGAACGATCCGCACATTCCGGGCGCCTTCCATGCAGACATTGAGGGAGCGTGGTCCGACCCGTCTTCGCCGTGGCCGCATCAGCGCCCTCGTATCGAAGTCCTGGAGAGCGAACTTAGCCGACTCGGCGTTAACGCTGATTCGTGGATTGTCGTGTACGAACAGGGCGAGCTATTCTCCGCCCCGCGATTCTGGTGGCTTTTGCGCGCATTCGGGTTTGAACGCGTTTCCATTTTGCAAGGCGGCCTGACCGGCTGGGCCGCAACCGGCCAAGCGTTGGAAACCATGCCCACGCCACTACCCGAAATGGGCAACGTTTCGTTAAGTCTGCGTCCCGGCATGTTCGTTGACGAGGACGATGTTCGCAAACACGTTGAAAATAAAGACCGAATCATCATCGACGCGCGGTCCCACGGGCGTTTCACCGGGGAAGAACCCGAGTTCAGGGCCGGCCTTCGTAGTGGCCACATCCCGGGCGCGCAAAACATGCCATACAAGGATGTGCAACGAGATTGCGCGCTGCTTCCTGTGGATGAACTGCGCGAATTGTTCGATTCAATCACTGATGAACGGCCAATAATCACCAGTTGCGGGTCCGGAATGACAGCCTGCGTTCTGGCATTGGCGTTGCATGTACTAGGGCGCGATGACGTCTCCGTTTACGACGGCTCCTGGACGCAGTGGGGTCGCGAAGACGGACCGGAAATCGAAACCGGACCCGCGGCTGATATCTAGGGTCGCATCCCGTAGGTTCATTGCCCGCCCCTGGCTATGTTAGTGCGTGCCCCTTCTTTGGGTCGCTTCCCTCCTTGAGTCACTTTCTGTTCCAGCCGATTTTTAGATCAGCTGCTAGCCGTCGTGGTTAGACGTAGTTTCTAGCGTTTGCCGGCTGTGAACCTCGATCTGTTCGCCGGTGAAAGGGTCCGTGAAGGCCAGCGATTCGGCGAGCAACTGCAGATTTACCGCACCGTCTGACACTTCATCCGCGCCGTATGGGCCCGCGAGCGCCCCTCCATACAGCGGATCACCCACAATTGACGCCCCGAGTCCAGCAAAGTGAACGCGAATCTGATGCGTGCGACCGGTTATCGGTTCTACCTCCCAAACGCGCAGGCCAGCCACGCCCTCATGGGTAAAAATTGCGGAGGCGGGGCGCAGGACGGTTTCAGAATTTGGCTGCCCGGCGACGTTTTGCATGCTGATGCCCCGTTTTTCGATGCGGGATTTGACTCGTATGAAGGGCCCGGATTCGTCTTCCCCGGTCGAAACTTCAAGGGGATCCTTCGCGTCTAGATTCGCGGAAGCAACAGCCAGGTACTTCTTTCGAACGCGTCCGTGCCCAAAGAGCTGCTGATACGCACCACGCCGGGCGGGGTCGGTTACCGCCAGGACCACTCCGGCAGTTACCCTATCCAACCGATGCGCGCAGACGATATCGTCGTTTTTCTCCTGCCTACGCAACGCCACCGTGAGGGTTCGCGCAACAAAACGCCCGCGCGGCATCGTCGCCAAACCGGCGGGCTTATCGACAGCCATCCACCCGTCACCGCGCGCGAGGACATCCACCTTTATCGCCGCGTCCGGCTCATCGGGAATGGGCCTATAAATCCACACACCTTGCGGAACGTCCGCCGCATCGGTGTTGGGGTCCAAGCTCCGCCCTCGAAAATCAACGACATTTTTCGCCGCGAAAATTTGTGCGATAACGTCTGGTCCTAAAGCTGGATATCGATTTTCGAGGACGAGGCTGAGCGGACCTGTTTTAGGGGTAGGCACTCTGACAGGGTGAACGCCGCCCCGGGCGGGAGGGCGAATCCTTGCCTCCTGTCGAGGTTTTCCAACAGCGTCCAGTTGAGAATCCCGCTGGGAACTCTGACCGACTTGGGAACGCTGGTTCGGCGAACCACCTGTTTCAGAATGCATAAGAGCAGAATATATGCACCAAACATGTCCGGGACGCATCAGTGACGCCGCTGTGGAGTGGCGTCCCTATTCGTCCTTGTGGATACCTGAGGTAGTTACTACGGATTCCTCAAGTAGATAAGATTGCACGTCGGCGACGAAGGTGTAGAAATGTGCGGTTACGCGATCCGGTGGATTCGGCCAGAAGTTGCGCTCCGCAGTTTAGAAAGAGTTTCGATTGCGCCGCCGAGCTGGTTTTGGGTCCTAACTTCAAGAAGGACGCCCCAGACGTTTGGCTGTTCTCGCAAGTAGGTGATCGTTTCGATTGGGGTGTCTGGCGAAACCGATACGACCACAGACACCTTCGCGCGATTCGCGGCCCGAAGGATTCCAGGAACGGCTTCCATTCCCAGGTCACTTGCTGAGAAAGAAACGTAACTAAGACCCAGGAAAGACATAGCCCGCGCGGCCTGCTTGACGGTGCGCGCGTGAACGCCCCAGTGGCGGACTAGCCCTTCGCCTTTAAGTTCCCTTATTTTCGCGATCAGTTCTTTCGGAATGAGGGCGTCTGCACTCCAACCTGGCAACTGGGCAATGTCAATGGCGTCACGGCCAGTTCTTTGCAGGGCTGCTAGGAGGCTGACTTCAAGCAGTTCAGCATCCATTCCGTATCCACTCAGAGTAGCTGGGTGGTCGGGATTTCCGAGGTGAACAGAGACGCATGCCCGCTCTGATGCGAAATCCGCGATGAACTCCTGCGAACTAGGCGAGGTTGCCTCCATAAATCGAAGCTGCGGATCCACAAATGTTGCTGGTTGGGAGGAAAGCCCCTTGGCGTGCTGAGCGTAGGCTCCATTAAATGAGACTCCTACGGGTGCCTGCGGCTGGTTTGCCGCCTGAAAAAACGTTGGCTTGAAAATCGTAGTCATGGTCAACCCCCTCCTAGAACTTTGCGTTTCTTTTACTTTCATTACACTATAGCATTAATTATTTAAAGTATTGAGAAATAAAATTTACTTACACTTGCACATTTAGTCAAAACGTAGCCGTGCAACACCAGGAAAATAAATAGGTGAATGTATTCACAAAAGCGAAAGGCAGCCTTGAATAAACCTATACATCCCCTGAAATGTATGTGACACTCTGTAGCAATACCCTGTCTGCCCACAGAAGGTATTCGAAGTTGTCCCCTAGACGCATACTGCCCAGGAGGTTCATTTGCGTTCGAACAAACTCCCAATTTCCAACCCGCTGGACACCACGGTTAAGAAGGTCACCGCACTTGGTGGTGCAGCTGCCCTTGCGCTGGGCATGAGTTTTGGCGTTCCCGCGGCGTTCGCAAACACTTCAGAAGAAGTTGATGCGGACGATTCCGACGTAGCAGTCGTTGAAGTTGATGAAAATGCTGATGTAGATCCCGTAGTCGAAGAGCCTGTCAGCGAAAACCCTGTAGACGAGCCAGTCAACGAGGAAGCTGGCAACGAGTCTGACGAAGGTGCAGAAGGCGGCGAAGAGTCCGAGGAGACTCCCGCTCCTAGTGATGAAGACGTCGTAACCCCTCCGAGTGAGGGTGAATCCGAAGAAAACCCTGGCGATGACTCTGATGAGCAAGCCACCTGCAAGCTCGACAAGCTCGAGCAATGGAACAAGGAAAAGGACGAATTCACAACGGGTAGTGTCAAGGGATATTCCGAAGGTGATCGCGTGAGGATGCGCTTCACTCTTACGGATCTGACCGTTGATGCGCCTCTAACATTCTCCATTAGCTACGATTACTGGGATGCTACTACTCCCGCTATGGGGTATAAGGATCCTGTACTCGAGCCCGCAGAGGGCGTTGAAATGGGTACACCCAACCAGAGCACTGATAATGCACTTGGAACCGTTGATTTCACCATTACTCCTAAGGCAGAAACTGTAGAGGTGTACTTCTCGCTCCTGCTTTCCAAGGGTCTTGAGGGAACCTACGAAGGTGCCTCTGCGTGGCCGGGTGCTTCCCTGCACGCCCACAACGAGGTCGATATTTGTGGATCCGGTAGCAAGGACCTTCCGATCAAAACTAAAGACATAACGCCTGTGGACCCGGATCCAACCGAGCCCGAGGAAACTGAAGAGACCACGGAAGAAACCACCGAGGAAACCACGGAAGAAACTACCGAGGAGACCACGGAGGAGACTACTGTGGAGACCACGGAGGAGACCACTGAAGAGCCCACCACTGAGCCGACCGATGAGCCGACCAGTGAGAAGCCCTCAGCTACTGATGAGCCCACCAAGGAACAGCCGAAGCCAGGCACCGAACTACCTAAGACCGGTGTCAATGGAGCACTTGCAACACTTGGTGCACTGTTCGCAGTTGCCGGCGCAGGCGCCCTTATGGTTCGCCGTAACGCAGTTCGCTAAGAAATCTTTGGCCCCTGGCCATAGAGACACAGTCGAATAGTCGACGAAGGGGCGCAGTCTGAGCTTTCAGACTGCGCCCCTTCTTTGTCCCTATTCCAATATCAAAAGGGCATCCCGCCAATCACTAGCAGCGGGCACACACCAAGCTTGCGTTAGCTAGTTAACGTAGCGCGTCCATGATCCGCACACCGTCAAGCACACGCATGTACGGTAGCGGGTCGATCCCCATGATCAGTACGTAATCCGTTAACTGCTGGCGTACAACGTCTAGCAGCATGTCAACATCCCACGGCTTTGAAAAATAATGATCCAGCTTTGCATCATTCAAAGCCCGGATTGTGTCTTCCTGGTTGGCCTGCCCCGTGATCAATACCTTTCGCGTGTCAACGGTTCGATCGTCCTCACACATTTCAACCAGCAGATCAACGCCAGTTTTGCCGGGCAGGCGGTGGTCAGCGAGGATCAGAGCAAGCAGATCACCGTCCTCATCGATTTCATCAACAACAGCCCAGGCATCGTCGACCGTGTCTGCTACCTCGATGCGACAGTCATCTGCAAACGGCTCTAAATCGCGCTCCAACGCGTCTCGAACTTCCGGTTCGTCTTCAAGAATTAGGATCGAAAGTTTCATGGTTCCTCAGTTCTCGCTGTCCTCTACAACTGTTTGGTTTGCGGGGTCTTGCCGGGGGCCTTCTATCGGCAAAACGATGGAAATAGATGTGCGCCCCGGTTTAGATTCGATGGATAGTGTGCCTTCGTGGTCATCAACAATGGAATTCGAAATCGCCATTCCCATACCCAGGCCAAACCGCACCTGTCCGCCCTTTGTGGTGAAGTGCGGTTCCATTATTTTCTCGACGATTGCTTCTGGAATGCCGGGCCCGTTGTCTGTAATGACAACCTTGACGTGATCACTGTCGGGCTGAGACGTCGTGATCGTGATCTTGGGCTCTTCCAGGCCGCGCGCCGGCAGGAACTTCGGGATTTCCCCTGTTTCAGGGTGATTTGAAGTTGCGTAGGCCTCCGCCTTTGCGAGTGCCTCAACTTCGTCCTCCAACGCTTCAGACGCATTCACCAAAAGGTTGGTCCACACCTGTTCGAGTCGCGCGGGGTAGCAGCGGATTTTCGGGAGTTCTCCGTAGTTACGCTCAATCGTTGCACCACGCATTCGGTGGCTGGTGAGTCTAAGAACGTCCTCAATATTTTCATGCAAATCGACGCCTTCGATGGGCGACGTATCTGGACGCGCGTAGGCCTTCAATGATGAAACTAAATCGGTGATCCGATTCGCCGCGACCGTCGAGTTTCGCACGGAGCGACCGATGTTGGCGGACGCTTCCACGATTGCGGTTGGCGACGCGTCCTTGCCACGCAGTCGGTTGTGGAATCGTTCCTTGCGCATGAGGCTCTTAATATCGTCCGGATCCGTTATTTCCGCGGCTACGAATCGTTTCGCAAGCGCGCGATCCCCCTTCGTGTGCTTCATGACTTCGCGAACCAGCGCGCGATCTTCCGCAGTTGACCGGGGTCGCGCGTGAAGCGTGCGTTCCAAAGCATTTAATGCATCTTCGAGGTCGGATCTGCCACCCAGAACAGTGGCGAGGTCTTGCGCAATATGCTGGGTAGACCGCTGGAGCGCAGCGACCGGGTTGTTGAGCTCGTGGGCAATACCGGCGGAAAGTTCACCTAGCATGGCGAACTTGGTTTGATCCACCAGTTGTTCGCGGGTGCTGCGAAGCTCTTCGAGGGCACGTTCAAGGTTGGCTCGCTCGATCTCAAGTTGTTCCGCTAACTCATTTTTTTCAATGTGTAAGTATTCGGCGCGTACCAGGCGCTGGGTCAGCGCTTGGATTGCCACGACGGCCAGGTTCGCGGAGGTATCCGGTGACTGTTGAAGGACGTACTCAAGTTGCTCCAAGGAAAGTCGGATTAGTTCAACCTCGGTGGTCGTCGTGGACGTGAATAAGGCTCGCTGTTGGCGTGCCAAAGACATGAGGCCAATCAGCGGCCCAGAACTGGCGTGGTGTAGCAAAACGTCACCGAACTGGGACGTGCGATGCAGCGCGACGGACCCTTTCAGGACCAGGTAGACAGCATCCACAGACACGCCTTGCCGCGTCAAATCCACACCCGGAGGCAGGATCATCCTTGGGCGCGGACCCAAGAATCGCTCGATGCCTTCCAGGAGAACTCTCTGGACCTGCTCGCCCGGCGTGTCCAAGCCGTACAGCAGGTCACCACCTCGCGGCTCGTCGTAAGGATGTCCCCCAGCAATCGAGTAGGTGATCTCCGCATCCGGCAAATAGGTGTGCAACCACCTGTCAATGACCGAGTTAATCTGCTCCACCAAAGCCGGCTGCGTCCACGGAACCGCCACAACTGAAACTAGCGAACCGTCCCCAATCGAATCAGCAACATCGTAGTGTCGTTCCTGATCCGTGAGTAGCACGAAGCCCGCCCTACTCAATACCGGGTATTCCTTTAATTTCGCGATGACAGCATCGACATTACCCAGTCGCGGCGTGATGAGGACGCCTGGGACAAGGCACTCCGAATCCTCCTCGCACGGATTCGACAAGCCGTCAGCCGGATTTTCGAGGCCGTAGACAACTGTCACATCCGCGTTTGGGAGGTGGCCCTCCAGGTCGCGTGCAGCCTGAAGGACATAATCGTCCTCGTCGGCTGCAACGACCAGAATATGGAGGCCGTATTTTTCGGAATTGGTGGTCATAGCAGTCCCGTTATGCCCCAGAACAGTGGCATCACAAATGCCAGGAGCAGGGTGCCGGAAACACCGACTACCAGACCGGTCTTGATCATGTTCGGCGTGCTGATTTCACCTGTGGAATACGCAATCGCGTTCGGAGGTGTGGAGATCGGCAGACACATGCCCAGCGAGCAGCCCAGCGCCATGACAACGGCGATTTCGGCGGGAGTGGCGGAAACACTCGCGCCGAGTCCCATGCCCAACGGAATCAGCAGGTTCGCTGCCGCCGAGTGTGAAATAACGTTCGACATCAGGAATCCAACGCCCGCGATCACCAGTAGCAAGAGTGCAACCGGCACGGCCGCCCAATCAATGGAGCCAATAATCCACTCATCGAGTCCCGTGGATCCAACGCCAATCCCCAAGGCGATACCGCCCGCGACCAGCCATAGAACGGGCCAATCCAGGTTCTTTAGGTCCTCGCCGGTCATCACCTGCGTGACCATGAGCAACACGACGGGCACAAATCCAACGGTATTCGAAGAGATTCCGTGCAGCGGCTCCGTCATCCACAGGGCAATGGTGATGCCACCAACGATGTAGAAAATAAT
>DUQT01000169.1 GCA_012837655.1 Actinomyces sp.
AAGCGGCGTCGGCTTCCTTAGCGAAGACAGTCAACCGATTCTTCTTGGCGTTTCGACGCGTGAGGTCGAGCGCCCTCCGGTTGACGTCAACAGCCCACACATCAGCTGCGGGACTCACCGCCGCGAGCGTGCACGCAATCGGGCCCCATCCGCATCCGAGATCCAAGAAAGTACCGTCAGCTGGTGGCTCTGGGGCTTCCATGAGCAGCGCCCTCGTCCCCAAATCAAGCTTGCGGAACGAAAAAACGCTGTCGGACGTGACCATGTCCAGCGATTGTCCGCGCACGTTCACTTCGATGGGGCGCAGTTCGTCGTCTTGCGCTGTTGGGCCGTCAGAAAAGTAATGATTCGTCACAATACCAGCCTAAAGGACCAGGCGGCGTGTGTGAAATGGATATCCACATCCTCATGGAAAGTATTCGCAGTAGGTGAGAAGATGAATCTAAGCGAAACAGGAGACCATGTGACCGAAGACCCCTCCAAGATTGATCCCGATATCAAGCGAGCCGAAGACGTCGTCGCCCGCGTCCTTGCAAGGAGCAAGAAACGAGCCGAACTAGCCTACGCGGAATCTGCGCAGTCACCGGACATTCCACTGGCCGAAAAGGCGACGTCCCTGCAGTCAACGCGCGGACAAAAGGAAAATGAGGCCGGCGCACTTGAACGCGAAGCTCGCCGAGGTACGCGCCGAGTAGCATCCCTTTCAACCGAACTCGAAGACGTTTCGGAAGTTGAATATCGTCAGGTCCGCCTTGAACGCGTGGTCCTTGTGGGTATTTATGAATCTGACGAGGACGCTGCTGAGAACTCTTTGCACGAGCTTGCGGCCCTTGCTGAAACCGCGGGTTCACAGGTATTGGATGGCGTCTTGCAACGCAGGATGGCTCCCGATCCGGCGACTTACTTGGGGTCCGGTAAGGCGCGCGAGCTTGCGCAGATTGTTGCGGCTGACCGCGCTGACACAGTGATCGTTGACGGTGAACTAGCGCCGTCGCAGCGACGTGGCTTAGAGGATGTAGTCAAGGTCAAAGTGGTTGACCGCACCGCCCTCATTTTGGATATTTTTGCCCAGCACGCGAAGTCCCGTGAAGGAAAGGCACAGGTTGAACTAGCCCAACTGGAATACCTGCTTCCGCGCCTGCGTGGTTGGGGTGAGTCGATGTCTCGTCAAGCTGGTGGTCGAGTCGCCGGTGGTGAGGGCATCGGATCGCGTGGCCCTGGTGAGACCAAGATTGAGTTGGATCGTCGCCGCATTCGTCAACGCATGTCTAAGTTGCGTCGTGAAATAAAGGCGATGAAGCCGTCACGCGATACGCAGCGGCAAACCAGACGCGCCGGACAGGTTCCGTCAGTCGCGATTGTTGGCTACACAAACGCGGGGAAATCAACATTGCTGAACAAGCTTGCAGGCGCGGATGTCATGGTCCAAGACGCGCTGTTCGCCACGCTTGACCCGACTGTGCGCCAAGCGGAGACGCCGGACAATCGCATTTACACACTCGTGGATACCGTTGGATTCGTGCGCAATCTGCCCACCCAGCTAGTTGAAGCGTTCCGCTCCACCCTGGAGGAAGTCGCCGAAGCCGACCTCATCCTGCACGTCGTTGACGCCGCACACCCCGATCCGATCGGGCAGGTGCGTACCGTGCACGAAGTGATCGCAGACATTGAGGGCGCAACTAACATTCCCGAACTGATCGTGCTGAACAAGTCCGATTTGGCAAGCCCCGAAGAGATCGCGATCCTGCGTTCACAGATCCCAAACTCTGTCGCGATTTCGGCTGCCACCGGAAAGGGCCTGGATGAGCTTGAGGAAACCATCGCCGCGATGCTTCCTCGCCCCGCCAAACCCGTCGACGTCGTCGTCCCGTACGAACACGGCGATCTAGTCCACCGATTCCACGAAACCGGCGAGATCGAGTTCGAAGAATACCTCTCCACAGGCACCCACCTAGTTGGGCGTGTCGACGCCGCACTAGCGCACGAACTAGACGACGTGGACGTGTCGTGACAAAAGAAGTTGACCACGACGAGGCAAGCGACGAACAGAAGCCGCAGCCGTCAGCAGGACGCGACCGGGCTGGTGAGCAATCTTCCGAGAACACCGAACCTGATTCTCTGGACGGCCATCCATCCGAAGACCAGCAAGAGTCACAATCGGACGACTCCCCAAGCCCCGACCTCGAACTTCTTGAAAAAGTCGTCAAATCTTTCAACGGCGACGTTCGCGAAGGGCAGCGAAAAATGGTCGAGGCCGTGGCTGACACGCTCGAAAATACTAAACACCTGCTGGTTGAGGCGGGCACGGGGACTGGGAAATCGCTTGGTTACCTGGTTCCTGCAATGCGAAGGGCCGCCACTAACGGTGAACGCATCGTGGTTTCCACGGCAACGCTGGCTTTGCAACGCCAGATCGTCACCAAGGACGCGCCTCAGGTTAATGAGGTTTTGGATGAGCCCGCCCGCGTCGCTGTCCTTAAGGGCTGGTCAAACTACCTGTGCCTGCACAAGGCACAGGGCGGCTACCCCGAGGATTCACTGTTTGACGCTGCGGACGTCGCTTCCGAAACGGGTAAAGAAGTAATCCGCCTGCGCGAATGGGCGCAAGAAACCGAGACGGGGGATCGCGACGACCTCGTCCCCGGTGTTTCAGACAAGGCGTGGCGTCAAGTCTCCGTTGACACCCTGGAATGCATGGGACAAACATGCCCAATGCGCGACGAGTGTTTCGCCGCCCGCGCACGCATGGACGCCGACGATGCCAATATTGTGGTCACGAACCACTCGATGCTTGGCATTCACGCCGCCACGGAGAATCCGATTTGCGGCGAGTTTGACGGACTCATCATCGATGAGGCTCACGACCTTTCACGCATCATCCGAAACCAAGCTACAAAGAGCCTGTCCGGACCAATCGTTGGCTATAGAGCACGCCGACTCAACCGGTTAGCAACCGTCGATGTCGGCGGCTTGGAGTCCGCCGGTGAAGCGTTCGAAGCAGTCCTTGACGGACTCGATGAAGGACTCATAACGGTACGCCCCGAATCCCTAGTCGAAGCCATGCAGGTGTTGGATTCCAAGATTCGCGAGGCCGATTCCGACCTCGAAATGAGTCCTGCAGAAGGCGCGGAAAAACGCATGGCTCTGTCTGCTCTATCAGACCTGCACAATTTCATGGACGCGTGGAGTCGGGATCCGGAGAAGATGATCACCTGGGTTTCTCGTAGTGACGATTCTGGGCCGTCCTACTTGAACTGTGCGCCACTGGATGTGGCAGGGCCGATTGCTCGCAAACTACTTGCCGAAACACCTGCGATCTTGACCTCAGCAACAATGCAGCTTGGCGGATCGTTCAACGCAATAGGTTACGAAACCGGGATTGCGTTTTCGGACGAGGAAGTTGAGACGGTAGACGTTGGAACACCGTTTGACCCACCCCGGCAGGGCATCCTCTACATTGCTGAGCACCTTGCGCCTCCTGGACGCGGGGGAGTGAGCACCGAGGCACTGGAAGAACTCGTGGAGCTGGCGAAAGCCGCTGGAGGTGGGGTGCTCGCGCTGTTCTCCTCGCGCGCTGCGGCGAATCAAGGGGCGGAAGCTCTGCGCGAAGCGCTGGATGTGACAGTGTATGCGCAAGGTGAGGATCAGATCGGGACACTCGTGAAGAACTTCGCTGAAGACGTTGATTCCTGCCTGGTCGGAACGCTGTCGCTATGGCAGGGGATTGACGTGCGCGGATGGGCTTGCCGCCTGGTCACGATTGATCGCATCCCGTTCCCCGTGCCCTCAGAT
>DUQT01000170.1 GCA_012837655.1 Actinomyces sp.
CAAACCGGACAGCACCCGCGCATCACGACGGAACACAATGTCGCAAACATGACCCGTCAGCTGGAGCGCATTGGCCTGTCCCATGACAAGCGTCGCGTGTTCTCAACTACGGATGAGGACTACGTGAAGTGGACGCAGTGGATCTTCCTGCAGATTTTTAACTCCTGGTATGATCCGGACGCCACTCGCCACGATGGTAAGAAGGGGACCGCCCGCCCGATTGAGGAACTGATCGAAGAGTTCGAATCAGGCAAGCGCGAAACCCCGGAGAAGCCGTGGGCCGAAATGGATGCGCTGGAGCGCGCCGACCTCATTGATGAATACCGTCTTGCATACGTTGCAAATTCGCCGGTGAACTGGTGTCCCGGACTGGGCACGGTACTTGCCGATGAAGAAGTCACCGCTGATGGGCGTTCTGAGCGTGGGAACTACCCGGTTTTCAAGTCTCGTTTGCGTCAGTGGATGATGCGCATCACCGCTTACGCTGATCGTCTTGCGGAAGACCTGGACACTGTGGACTGGCCCGACAAGGTCAAGACGCAGCAGCGCAACTGGATTGGCCGCTCTGACGGAGCGACCGTTCACTTCGACGTTGCGGAAGGTCAGGCAACCGAGTCGAAGCACCTTACTGTTTTCACGACGCGCCCCGACACGCTGTTTGGTGCGACATTCATGGTCGTTGCCCCCGAGCACGACCTGGTTGGCGGCGAAGACGCAACCGCGACGGAACTGACTGTGCCGGATGCGTGGCCGGAGGGAACTCGCGAACAGTGGACGGGTGGACACGCCACCCCGCGAGAAGCAGTTGCAGCGTACCGCAAGTGGGCATCAGAGCGCACGGATGATGAGCGCCTCGAAGAAGGCACCCAAAAGACCGGCGTGTTCACGGGCATTTTCGGCACAAACCCGGTGAATGGGAAGCAAATCCCGGTGTTCGTAGCCGACTACGTCCTCATGGGATATGGAACTGGCGCGATCATGGCCGTTCCCGCGCACGATGAGCGTGACTACGCGTTCGCAACGCAGTTCAACCTGGACATTGTCACGACGATCCAGCCCGATGAAGATCACGAGGACGGGCCTTGGGTCGGTGATGGGGTGATTGTCAACTCTGAAAATGATGAGATCTCCCTGAACGGTTTGAACAAGGCCGACGCGATCGATCGCATCACGAAGTGGCTTGAGGAGAAGGGCTACGGCTTCCCAACCGTAACGTATCGTTTGCGGGACTGGCTGTTCTCGCGCCAGCGCTACTGGGGCGAACCGTTCCCGGTTGTTTACGACGAGGACGGGCATGTGCACGCACTACCAGAGGACATGCTTCCGGTAACCCTGCCTGAGCTCGAGGATTTCCGCCCTCGCACTTTCGACCCCTACGATGCGAAGTCCAAGCCGGAGGCGTCGCTGTCACGCGCGAAGGATTGGGTCAAGGTTGAACTCGACCTGGGTGATGGCAAGAAGACCTACTACCGCGATACCAACACTATGCCGAACTGGGCAGGTTCATCGTGGTACGAGATCCGCTACGCCGATCCTCACAACGCTGAAAAGCTGATCGATAAGGAAAACGAAGCGTACTGGATGGGACCAAAGGGGAAGAGCCACCCCGGTGGAACTGACCTCTACATTGGCGGCATCGAGCACGCCGTGCTGCACCTGCTGTACGCGCGTTTCTGGCACAAGATCCTGTATGACCTGGGCCACGTGTCATCGTCTGAGCCGTTCTACAAGCTGTTCAACCAGGGTTACATCCAGGCCTACGCATTCACCGACAAGCGCGGCGAATACGTACCTGCAGCCGAAGTTGAAGGTGATGAGGAAACCGGCTGGACCTACAAGGGCCGCGAAGTCTTCCGCGAATACGGCAAGATGGGCAAGTCCCTGAAGAACACGGTCACACCTGACGAAATGTGCGCCGAGTACGGTGCCGACACGTTCCGCCTGTACGAGATGTCGATGGGTCCGCTGGACGTTTCGCGCCCGTGGGATACTCGCGCGGTTGTTGGATCGTTCCGCTTCCTGCAGCGTCTGTGGCGCAACGTGATCGATGAAACCACCGGCGAAGTCACGGTCACCGACGAGCCCGCCGACCTCGAAACCAAGAAGCTCGTCGCCCGCACCATCGCTGACGTTACAGAGGAATTCGAACACCTCCGCATGAACACCGCGGCAGCACGCATGATCGTCCTCAATAATCATCTAACGTCGATTGATCGCGTTCCGCGTGAAGCGATCGAACCGCTGGTACTGATGGTTTCGCCACTCGCGCCGCACATTGCGGAAGAGCTGTGGTCGAAGCTCGGTCACGAAGAGTCGCTGGTCCGTGCCGAATTCCCCGTAGTTGAAGACGAATCGCTACTTGAGGAAGAAAAGGTCACAGCCGTCGTCCAAATCGCCGGCAAGGTCCGGGCGCGTTTGGAAGTTTCACCTTCGATTTCCGAGGACGAGCTTGAAAAACTCGCTTTGGAAACGGACGCTGCTGTGAAGGCGCTGGACGGACGGGATCCGGTCAAGGTGATCGTGCGCGCGCCGAAGCTCGTCAGTATCGTCGTGCCGAAGTAATACCGTTGCGCCGAGGTGCTGCCGGTACGAAATTGATGCCGTTGCGCTGAAGCGAGGCTGGTCGAACGGCTAGGTAACGCTACTCGCGCGCAGGAATTGACGCCTGTTCTGACAGGTAAGAAAGTACCGCGATTAGGGTGTACAGACACTCTAATCGCGGTATCTTTTTCTTAAACTAAGAACGGAGAAACCATGGTAACCTCGATCGAATATCACACGATTTCAAACTCGGGTTCAAGTGCGACAATCTGCCTGAAGGGCGGCGTTGTGACGTCGTGGAAGGTTCCTTCGGGGGACCGGACGTTTGACGTCATTGATGGTTACGCGACGCCGGAGGAAGTCCTGGAAGGACACGGCGCGCGCAGTGCGATCTTGGCCCCGTGGTCGAACCGCATCCGCGATTCCAAGTACGTGTGGAACGGCGTTGAATACGACCTTGGGCCGGATAAGAACGGTCTTCGCGAGGGCCTGCACGGCCTGTTCGTAGGCCGCGATTTCAAGCTTGTTGAAGCTGATTCGAACTCGATCGTGCTGGAATCCGAGATCACCAAGAAAGAACTTGGAACGACCTATCACTACGGGAAACTTGCCTACCCGGTGCCGCTGAAAGCGCGCGTAACCTACCAGCTTGATTACCTGCAGAAGCGCTGGGAACTCAGCATGCGCCTATCCGTGCAGAACCTTGGCGACGAGGTCGCACCCATCGCGCTTGGCTGGCATCCCTACATTCGCTATGACGGTCCCCGCGAGGACGCGTTCATTACTATGCGAGGGCGTACTCGCGTGCGCGTTGATCACAACAAGATCCCCGTTGATGGGGCTCCTACTTTTGAGCCGTCGGACAACTTTGACCCAGAGACCGGCATCTTGACGCTAAAGCCACTTGAAGGCCGTGACCGCGCATTCACTGACCTAACCGCATCCACGGGTGGGGAAGCCACGGTGTCGGCATTCCTGCATCACCCGTCCGGTGCTCGCACAGAGGTGAAGGCGGCCGTGTCTGGATCGGGTAGGCGCGGATGCGGAATCTTCCACATCTACACCGGCGATGAGCTGAAGACCCGCCCGAAGGAATCCGCCGCGATTGAGTACTGCCAGTACATGGCAAACGTATTCAACCGACCAGTTTTCAAAGAGGAAATAAGTGTAGAACCAAACAAGTCGCGCACTATGCACGTAAGTCTGATCCACACGCCCCCTCG
>DUQT01000171.1 GCA_012837655.1 Actinomyces sp.
AAATGAAAGCCCGTTCAATCATGAACGGCGATATTGTTGTCTGCGGTAAAGGCAGTCACGGTGACGCTACCTCAATGAAAGGCCGCTCAATTAAGAACGGCGATAGCAGCCGAAAAGTAGGGCTTCTGAACTGCATTTTAGCTCACGGAAACGAGCGGGAGAGCAGAGATACAAGAAAACAATGACGAAGTTGGTCCTTCACTATCGAATTATCACACAACACCTGCGAAAACAGAGTGCGAGAGAGGTCAGTGGTTTCCGGCTGATATCCTCGCTCGCAGACTTCCTCTGATTCACAATCAATGGTCATCCGAAGGAATGTACCTAGAGGATGAGAACGTCATTGGGGGTGATTTCGCGGGTTTGTCCGAGATAACTGAACTTGCGTTCGCTGAGTTCCGCTACTCGGCCTAGATCGCAGAAAAGAATTGAGTCTTCCCCAGAGTCTATTGTATCGGTGAGTTGGTCCTTTAGCCGAAGCATGCGTGCCGGGGAGATGTCTACGACAAATACGCTGTATTGGACTCGGTCTCCGAATTGTTCTAAGAGTTTTGCTACGCGACCTCGACGTTTGTCCTGGATGATGTCGTAACAGATGAGTGTGCGGCGGACGTCGTCACGTGTCATCGGATTTTCACCCCGACATATTGTGGAATAGAACCGTCGAGGACTCCAAGGATGAGGCGGGCTTGAACTTCGATGGCTCGCCGCCAGGATACTTCATAGCCAAAGAGCGGATGACGGATACTAGTTTGTATCCGGCGTTCAAAGGCGGTGATAACTTTCTTGCGACCGGTGTCACGGACTCGATGAGCACCTCCAACCGTGGTGAAGTCAGAACTTTTGATCTGATGACGATTAATCATGGAGATGACAACCGAATCTGCGATTGGGGCTCGGAATTCTTCCATCAGGTCGAGAGCAAGAGCTGGTTTGTTGCGGTTGCTGCTGTGCAGGAAGCCCGCGTGTGGATCGAGACCGCAACTGAGGATCGCCCGTAAGCACTCGGTCCGCAACATGCCGTACGCGTAGTTGAGTAAGACATTGATAGGATCGTCGGCACCGCGTCCATGACGGCCGGGCCATGTCCATCCGAGGATGTCGAGTTGTTGTTGATTAAGCATCTCCGGGAAGCAGCTGAAGTATGCGGCGGCAGCTTCTCCTTCGATGCCAAACAGTGCAGGTAAGTCGGGTGCGTCAAGTGCTGCTTTTGCAGAGGCATTCAGTGAATTGGTGGCCTCTAGGCTATCTGCGTTGCGTCTAAGAAACACGCCCTGGTTTCGGATTTTTGAATGAATCATCTGGCGGGCGATAGGAAGACTGCCCGTATGGCTTAGTACATGTTGCTGAACTCGAATTTGACCGTTGGGTCCATCGGTCGGACGGGAGAAACCATAGACTCTTCCAGTGGAGGAGCACCAAACGATAGGAACGTCGTTCCACAGTAAGTTACGGTGTAAGGCGCTCGAAAGGTCGATGTTTCCATGAACGACGACGCCGTGAACACGTTCAGCAGGGGTATCGCCAAGCTCTTCCCCGTCTTTTGTCACTACGACGCGACCCTTTTTGATGCTTGCCCGCGAACCTTGGACAGTTAGGTGCAAGACTTGGCCATCCGGGTCGGAAACGTGAACACGGCGAGTGACCTCGTGCAGTTGGTGTTCATCGGGAAGGCAGACGGAGAAGTGGGAGCAAGAGCCGCAACGTTCGTCATCGACAAGAGTCGGCGGCGACTTCTTTGACGACACGATTTCTCGTGTGCGTTCTACAAGTCGGCGAGCCTGAGCGTAGTCCTCAGAGTCAATATCCACCTCGACGCGGCGACGGTGGTCAGTGAAATAGATTGATTGGCTAGAAACCGTTTCCCCAGCATCTTCCAAACAGATTTTCTGAAGGGTCAGTTGAAGGCGCTGAGCAGGAGTGACGATTGCGCGTTTACGTACAGGAGAGGCTTTGTAATCAAGAAGGTGGAGCGAGCCATCAGGCAGGACCTCAATCTCATCAGCTCGGCCGGACAGCCCTAGCTTTTCAGACCGCAATGGCACGGCAGTGCGCCGGTGGGAGCGCGAAGTTGTGGGGTCGTCGACTGGTTTATGAGCACTGAATCCTGACTGCATTTGGCTTGTGTCCGTCTTCTCACCATTGACTTCAAGCCATGTTCGTCGCTCACAAAAAGCGGCATGGGTGACTAGGCTGATGGGTAGATAATCCTCATCTGACTGGTGTGAAACGGTCATAAGAGGACCACCGTCCCGAATTCGAAATACCGTTCAGGGGCTGAAGAAGTGCCGCCTTTATGGATCCGGTGTACTGAGGCCGCAGGAATACCCCACTGCTTCAAAGTCGTGCGCGCTGGTGCTAAAAAATGATCACCTACGAAAGGGGCTCCGTGGTTAGTTCCAATGGCATCAACAACAGCGGCCCATTCAGCCGTCAACATAATATTTTCAAACCTCTCAGAACTTATGGGGACGGTGGGAATTGGGAGGATTACCCACGACGGGTGAAGAACTGAATATGGGTGCGCACCGGGTGTTACGGACATTGCGTGGATTCGGTGTGTGATAGGAAAATTGCCAATTCCCAATAAGGCAGTGAAGGCGAGAGCTGAGTCAGCTTGGCCAGGGGGCGTCAGCCCGGTAGAGGTACGCGAATCAGTTGAATTCTTGTTTAACGTGTCGGATACTTTGTTACCTTGAAGACTATCTTGGAGCTCATCGACGCTCCATGTTGAGATTTCCCGACACAATGGATGGAACCTGTTCTTTATGAATTCCTCGCCCCGGTTTCGGGTTTTCATCTCCCAGCGAGAGGCACCATGATCGGGGCGGGGTTCTCGTCCATCGAATCGCCAGTACGCTGCTTCTCCGAGGCCATGAATTAGACGACGTGCAAGCTCATCATCCACTTCTTCCAAGTGATCCAACCACTGTGTACGAGCATTCTGGTGGTTGATCCAGTCCTGGGAGTCGGCGTCCGGGTTAATTGCCTTAAATCGCGGGCTGAAAGGGGAGAAGCTTCCTTTGCTGTAGTCGACGATCTCGCCAGTCCAGCCTTCACTCCAGCGTGTTGCTAAATGAATTATTTCTAGTGCAATCTTTTCGAGAGAAACATCGGAGGTTTCTACGATGCCGACTGATTGTGCTTCAGAAGACCAGTACATGGTGACGGGTTCTTTACTAAGTACGTTGGCAATGCTTGCGACACCCGTCCATGCGAAATAACTCAGAGCTGAGGATAAGTGTCCTGCGGTGCGAATTGTGTGGATCATCGTCCCTCCTTAGAAACCTGTGCATCGGCAGCGCGTTCAATCGCTTCGAGGTAAGCCGTCGCGTAAAAACCGTAGCGATGTTGCACCTGGCGGGTGAGCGAGTCCCATTCACCATCGGTAAATAATCGTTTGGCGGCGAGAAAACCGCTAGCCAAGTCCTCGCCTGTGTGCGTAAACATTCCTCGCCCGTGGCCATGGCTAGTTCCAATAATGTGGATTGCAAGCTCATCAGCTTCGAGGTCTCCACGGTTTAGCTTGTCGACAACCAACGCCGCCGACAATTGCTCATGACGCCAACCAGGAGGAAGATTGCTCGCAGCTTTTGCCAGTAGGGTAGCGCTGTAGCTGTGCAATTTACTTTTGGCCCACAAGACTTCGGGGTCCTTGTTGCCGAGCATCTGTTGGAAACGGGGGTCGGACTTCCCCTCATCGTGATAGCGAGCCGCAATAACAAGTTGCTGTTGGAGCGCTGAGTTAAGGCCAAGAGAAGTTGCGATCTCTTCGGTACGTTCAGCCACATCAGTCTGATGTTCAGGCAATAGTACCGGTGCTTGGCGTGGCGACCATTCCTGCAATGCCGCCGGGGTATCCTCTACTATATTCTTATGCTTGCCGACGATCCATGCTGGTTCTTCCATCGTCACTGAGTCTGATTCGTACGATGCCTCTGAAACCTCCACGCTGTTAACCGGAGTGTCATTGAAGAACTCGTTCCACAGTGCAGCGACCTCTTCACTAGAAAGACCGCGAGCCTGTTCAAAAAGTTGCGCAACTAGAGAAGACTCGGTTTCTCCATTTAAGAGAATCGTCACCCCTTCAGGCTCGACAGGCTCGGGAATATCAG
>DUQT01000172.1 GCA_012837655.1 Actinomyces sp.
GTCGGCTCTTCGCCGCCCTCGGCCACGCCGCCAAGACGAATCTCTGCAGCGCCACCAAACCTTGCGCCGTTAATCGCGTTCAGCTCTACGAGCTTCACGAAGCAACCCTGTGCAGGTGTCTCGAACTCGATGACCTGCGGAGCCAGGTTCGCAGTGAACGATCCCTTAGCAACCGCGTCACCCCAGTCCTCGCCGTCCTCAGAGACGTAAATCTCGAAGTCCTTGGCGCGACCATTCGCAGCACCTTGACGCGTGGTGTACTCAAACGCGGAGATCTCACAGGTTGCACCTTCAGCGCCCGCCCTCAAAACAATGTTGTGGGGGTAGCTGTCGCCGCCAGAAGAGTACTTCGTGTGCCAAATCGTGTTCGGGTCACCGTCGATCGCATTGGTAGCCGGGCTGTTCTCAAGAACAGTTTCTTCAGAACTTACCGAAACCACGCTGAGCGTATCGATCGGGTTCAAGAGTTCAGGGTTAGCCGGGTCGATTCGAACCGAAGCTGAACCGGAGCCTTCCTTGCCGTCGAACATCCACGTCGAGTTGTACGTAACATCGGCTGCTTCTGCAGTCTTCGGTGCCCAAACAATCCACTTCACAACTGCAGGATTGTCCTTCGACACCGTAGTTGCCGGATTCTCAGTAACCTGTTCGACTGTCCAACCTTCCGGAACCACGAGCTCGTGGGTCACGTCAGTGGCCTCACCCTCCGCCAGTTCGACGATGGTGGTTACTTCGTACTTGTAGGTATCGCCAGCGTCAGATTCCACGCGCTGAGCACTCGCGTTAACGACTGGCTTCACACCCATATCCTCGATACGGATGTTGTCGATAACGAGGTCACCCTGAACGCGGCCTCCTAGCTTCTTGATACCGAAGAACGTCGGGTTGTCAGTGGTGACAGCAATGTCCTTCGTGAATACTTCGGTACCGGTACCACCTTCCCACCCTTCGCCACGGGCCATCGCGATCGCAGTGTTGGACTGAACCGTTTCCTTCCAACCATTCGCGGTCGGCTCGTCAACTCCGACTACAAACTCGTAGTCACCGTCGTAGGCAGCCTGGTAATCAAACGTCACACGGTAGGTGTGGCCCTTCAGCATCGGGAACGAACCGTTCGCCGTGCGAAGGATCATGCCACCATTTTCCTGGTGAGCCATGAGCGACCAGTTACCATCCAGCACGTTATCCAGGTACTTCTGGCCCGCGGTGGCAACGCTGTCGTTACCATTCACGAGGCCGTACCAACCGGACTGTGAGTACGGATCATTGAGTTCAGCAAGCTGCGTGCGGGCATCTCCACCAACGTTTGTTGAACCGGTTACGAACGGCCAGTAGCCGTCATCCTGGTCCTCAAAATCGTTGAAGTAGATGGTTTCTGCAGTGGCGTTCTTGTCGTCAGCAGGTGCCTGCGGGACAATCCGCAAATCGTCAACTGAAACAACTGCGTCACTGTCATCTGCAGCAACTACACCAAACTGGAACGGAGAACCATCCGTGTGGAAACGAACCGGGACGCGCTGGAAGTAGGTCCGAACCTTCTCATCCGACGCAGTCGCGTTCATTGCCGAGCTAGCGGTGATCGTCGTCATGACGCCGCCATCGTTGGAGCCTCCGGAGATGCCGTTACCAACAGCGGAAACCACAACAGTGCGGGTCTTGCCCGGCTCGATCTCGATCCAAGCCCATGCGGAGTAGTCCCCCTCGGGGAGCGTGATTTCCTGCGAGATGCTAGCCTCGCCCTCGCCAATTTCGGCCTGGAAGTTACCGCGGTCGGACTTCACAACGGAAACGTTACCCGTCGTGTCGTAAGCATCCGTAGTTCCAGAGAAGAAACCGGGATCCACGATGCCTGAACCCTGACCCCAGTTCGGAGCCTTTGCTTCCGGAACTGCGGAAGTCGGGTAGAGGACGTAAGCGGTGTCGGCTTCAGTTGCCGGCAGGCTTACGGAACCGCCTGCTACTGCAATGTCAGAGACCTCTTCGCGGCCGGTATCCGTCAGCTTGTACAGCTTCAGCGAACCCTGGCCAGCCCAGGAGTCAGTCAACTGCCAGGTAGCAGCCTCACCGGACGGGTTCCAGTAGTACAGACGATCCGAGCCACCATCGCTCCAAGGAAGCAGGTAGGAACCGCCTTCCTTGTAAACGGTTGCTCCGTCAAACGTCATCGTGCGCTGAGTCGGAGGAACGTTGCCAGAAATCGAAGTCTGGTCAGACTGAACAACGGTTCCATTTTCGAACGTGATCTGGCCCGGCTCCCACGACATGATTTCAGACTGCTGTAGGAACTTGGTTGGGAGGTTGCGCTCCCACACGTTCTTGATGAAGGCGTTGTAGTTGTTGTGACCGGTCCAGCCCTCGAACTCAACAACGTTTGCGTTACCGAGCATCGGGTGCGGGTTGAACGTGTCACGGTCAGTGTTCAACACGAAGCGGACGAGCTGTGAGTTCAGACCCTTGTTGGAGGTACCACCGTAGGCTTCTTCGTTAGCCCAGTGCGACCACGTGTTGTTTTCAATCTGCGCGTCTGACCATTCAGACGCAATGCGCCAACCCTGGTCCGACACTTCCTGCGAGAAGCGGTTAGCTTCCCAACCGCGCGGGTAGTAAACGTCCCAGTACAGCCAGTTCATGTTCGAATCAGCTGGGAAGTCAGCACGAAGCTCTTCCAGACGCTTCAACACGTTTCCGGTTGCAAGGTCCTTCTGGTTGTTCATGTAGTAGGCCTGGTTCATCCAGCCCCAAGCCTTGCGCGGAGGCATCTGCAGCAGATCATCGGTAAATGCATACGCTTCAGAGTAGGACTCGGTCGCATTTACGTGGATACCGAAGGTGGCGTTCCAGTTCTTACCTTCAGACACGAGCGTCTTCATGTCTTCGAGGCCGCCTGCCTTCTCGTTGTAGTGACCTGCGTAGTCACCCTGAGCGGAGTCGTGGCCTTCAGCCTGGTAGCCCTTTAGGAGCACCTGCTGGCCAAGGTTGTCAGTGGCAAGCGAGATCCGCTTCGTATCATCAAGCGTCCGCAGGAACGGGTGTGCTGCCTGAGAAACGATGTTGAACGGAATACGTGAAATTACGTAGTTTTCAACGCCATCAGAGTTAGCAGACCTAGGCTTGATGTCGCGTAGTGCGATCGCACCGTCTTGCCAGTCGACCTTCTGGTCATTGTTGGCATCCTCGGTGAACTTCACGCTGATGTAGGGATCATTGTCCGGGCCGATACCTGTGCCGTCATCGTATGCACGAACGGCGCCAGCTCGGTATACCCACTCGCCAGGTGAAACGGTGGCTACCTTTACGCCATCAACGCGTTCAAGACGGTACTTGAACTTCGTATCTGCGTTGCCACCCTTGCTAGCGGTCTTGTCTACGACAGCGTTGCCGTCGAAGCCAGCAGCGAACTCATCAGTGTTCGCGGTGATCATCCATGCGCTGTTAACCGAAGGGGTGTTTCCAATGTTTGCTTGCGACAGAACTACGTGGTTGTCTCCGCTGACATTACGGTCAACTGAAACGCGAGCCCCATATACCGAAGCACCCGGCTGCGCATCCGTCACAGATACCAAGTCCAGATTCGGGATTTCAATGTAGTTTACGAGGCCGTTCGGGTCCCTGATATCAGTGATCTTGTAGGTAAGCGTTGAGTCCGCCACTGAAACGACAACGTTGAAGGAAACTCCTTCAAGGGCATCTCCGAATGTGATCGGGTAGGTGACCTGGTCAGCTGCTACTTGAAGTTCGCCAACGGTGACGGGACGGGCCTCACCATTGATCGCGATCGAGTCAAGTGCATCGCCGAACTTGCCCGCGATTTCCTTGTCATTTAGTACGTAGCCTACAACCTGAGGGAAATCAGGATGCAGGACTGCAGTAAGTGTGCCGTCAGTAATTCCTACAGCATTTTCAGGAATCACGACCTGGGGGCCGTCACCCGGCTCCGGATCAGGCTCTTCCTCCGCTTCAACTGCGGTGTAAGCGTTGAACTCTGCCAGGCTTCCAACTTGTTCAGGCGCATTATTGCCACCCCACGAGCTGTCGTACTGAACCTTCACACAGTTTGCGACCAGCGGATCAAAAGTGATCTCCAGTGGCTCCGTCTTAAAAGAGTCCGCCGGCACGTTACCAGTGGCCACCGGCTCTGCCGATTCAAACGCTGTTTCATCGCAGGTCTCGGTGTCTACAGCCCAAACCTGATATTCATTTACACGGCCGGAGCTGTTAGAGCTTTGACGTGCCAGCAAATCAATGCGGCCCAGTTCGCCCTCAACTTCGCCGAGGCTAACTACAAAACTATGCGGCAGTGGATCCTTTGAGGGATTCCACTTCGAGTGCCAATAGGTGTTTCGATCCCCGTCAAGAATCTTCTCGATGGGGCCGTTTGCACCCTCTCCTGTTTCCTCTACGGAGCTAACATACGTAGCTTCCATTTGATCTTGAGGGATAGCGGTGTATTCATATCCCTTCGCAGCGATGGCAGGCGCCCCCATCATCGCTAAGCCCACGCCCACGGCTACAGATGCACCCATTAAGCGCGCGAAAGATTTTTTGCTAACCATA
>DUQT01000173.1 GCA_012837655.1 Actinomyces sp.
ACGTCCTCAAGAGTCACGATTCCAGACGTTCCCCCGTATTCGTCGACGACGACTGCGACTTGGAGACCCTCTGCGCGCAACTGAACCAGCAGGGGTGCAAGTTCCAGCGTTTCCGGCACTTTTGGTGCATCAGAAATTAACGAGGACGACATGACGGATACTTCGGCGCGCTTTTCATAGGGCACCGCGACGGCTCGGCGAAGCGAGACGAACCCGATGATGTCATCGGAGTCATCGCCCACGATCGGGAATCGAGAGTGGCCGGAAGTGCGGGCGAGCTCTACAACGTCCGCTGCTGATGACGATTCGGGCAGGTAGTGCATGCGCCCGCGGTCGGTCATCACGTCGACGGCACTTAGGTCTCCGATCGCGATCGACTTTGTCAGCAGGGTTGCAGTGGAGGTGTCTAGGGTGCCCTCTTCTGCGGAGTGGCGAACCAGTGCCGCCAATTCGGAGGCTGAACGGGCCGAAGAGATTTCCTCCATCGGTTCGATACCGATCAGGTGTAGCACCTTATTTGCCGTATCGTTTAGAAGCTTGATGAGAGGATGCAAGAGCTTTGTGAAGCCCGTCTGAACTGGCGTGACCAGGCCCGCGGTGTGGAACGGATCCGCGAGCGCCATGTTCTTTGGCACGAGTTCACCAAACAGCATTGAGAACGCGTTCACAAAGATTACAGACAGTGCAACGGCCAGGGTCGTCGCAAGGGCGACTGCAAGGCCTGCGTTAGTAAATAGTCGGGAGAACAGATCCAGCAGGGCCACCTGCGTGGTGTAGCCCAGCAGAATCGTGGTCAAAGTAATACCCACTTGCGCGCCCGAAAGCTGCGTGGAAAGCGTGCGGATTGCCTTTAGGACTTGCTTGGCTCGCTTATCGCCCTCGTTTGCTCGACGCTCAACTGAAGCGGAGTCAAGGGCGACATAGGAGAACTCTGCTGCCACGAACACTGCTGTTCCAAGCGTCAAAACGACACCAAGCAGGATCATCAATATGTCGTAAATCACCGGCTCATCACCGGCCTACAACTTCGAGGAGGTTCATCTTTCATCCCCGCCAGCCTATCCCAAATCCCGTCCAAAACGCGCGAAAGTTTCGCGTAACTCACGCCTCGTCCAAGCTTCGGATCAGCGCCCAGCACCGCCCTCGAAAATCAATAACGGCGCGAACCGGAAAAATTGGACGGTTTTGGGGCCGAAAACGGCGGTAATTTTGCGGCGAAAATATTGGCTTCTATTAAGTTTCTACCCCTGTAAGGAAAGGGATAAACCATAGTCAACTATTGGATTTCAAAATCTTCTTAAAATCTCTCCATATCAAGAGATTTTGGGAGCTTTTCGTCCTAGACTATGGGCAGTTGATACAGCGCGATTTTTCACAATCGAAGCAACCAACTGGACTCGTTGAAACTGTCGCGAACCAAGGAAGCAGGAGCGATGACTGACAATACATCCGGTCCTATACAGGCAGCCCCGCGCCCACCGGCGCCGCCTGCACCGAGTGACCCTTCTCGAATCTCTGCTGACTCTGCACCCATGGGCTCTTCAGCTCCGGTCGCTGCGTCAGCGTCTCGATACAACCCGAACGCGACGGACGTGACACGCTCCGACCTTCCACCGCGTCCGCTGTCGAAGATTGCGGAAGCCACGTCTCCCTACACTCGTCTACACCACAGCGGTGCGGCTACGAAGTTGAATGAAAATCTTCGTACCGAGGACGAGATCGAGACCCTGAAGGGTGCCTACCGCGCTGTAGCTAAGAACATGGATGCCTCCCTGGAGGTTCCAACCGCTACTTCGGCCCGCCAGATCCCGGCGAAGCTTCTGATTGAAAACCGCGCGGTTATTAACGGACATCTGGCCCGCACTCGTGGCGGCAAGGTCTCCTTCACGCACCTGATTGGTTACGCGCTAGTTGAGGCACTCGTTGAGATGCCTTCCATGAACGTGCGCTACACGATGGATGAAAAGGGCAAGCCCGCCATCGAGCATTTCGCACACGTTGGCTTCGGCCTCGCGATTGACGTCCCACGCAAGGACGGCTCGCGCATGCTGATGGTTCCCGTCATTCACGAAGCTGACACGCTCACGTTCTCTGAGTTCGTTGAGAAGTACGAGGACATCGTTCGCCGCACTCGTAACGGCAAGCTGACCGGTGACGACTTCTCTGGCGGCACCGTGACACTCACGAACCCGGGCACTATCGGCACGACCCACTCAGTTCCTCGCCTTATGAAGGGCCAGGGCTCAATCATTGGTGTTGGCGCAACCAACTACCCAGTCGAATGGGCAGGTGCCTCGCCACAGCGCCTGGCTGAACTGGGCGTTGGCAAGATCATGACCATGACGTCCACCTACGACCACCGCATCATTCAGGGTGCTGCATCAGGTGAGCTTCTGCGTATCGTTTCACGCAAGCTCGCTGGTCAGGACGGATTCTACGATCGCGTATTTGATTCAATGCGCGTGCCTTACGTCCCCTACCGCTGGGAGACGGATAAGGAATACGACCCCGAACGTGAAAAGGGTAAGCCCGCCCGTATCGTGGAGCTCATCCACGCTTACCGCGTTGCCGGCCACCTCGCTGCAAACACTGACCCGCTGGACTACAAGGTTCGCCGTCACCCGGATCTGAACCTTTCCACTTACGGTCTTAACGTTTGGGACCTGGATCGTTCGTTCCCAACTGGCGGTTTCGGCGGTCGCGATTACATGACGCTACGCGAGATCCTCGAGCAGCTTCGCGACACCTACACCCGCACTGTCGGCATCGAATATATGCACATGGTCGATCCGAAGCAGCGCGAATGGATCCAGGAACGCATTGAGCACCCGTGGGAGAAGCCTTCGCTGGAAACTCAGCGTCACATCCTGACGATGCTGAACAAGGCCCAGGCGTTTGAGCACTTCCTGCAGACAAAGTACATCGGCCAGAAGCGCTTCTCGCTTGAAGGTTCCGAATCCTTGATTCCGCTGCTGGATCGCGTGCTGTGGGTTGCGGCTCACGACAACATCGCTGAGGTCGGCATTGGAATGGCCCACCGCGGTCGTCTAAACGTCCTTGCAAACATTGCTGGCAAGTCCTACAGCCAGATCTTCTCTGAGTTCGAAGGCAACGCCGACCCGCGTACAGTACAGGGCTCCGGTGACGTTAAGTACCACCTGGGCACTGAGGGCGTTTACACCTCCGAAGATGGCGCCGCCACCAAGGTTTACTTGGCCGCTAACCCGTCTCACCTAGAGGCCGCAGATGGCGTCCTGGAAGGTGTTGTCCGCGCTAAGCATGACAAGCTGAATGAGCCGGGCTGGCCGGTTCTGCCGATCCTGATTCACGGTGATGCTGCATTTGCTGGCCAGGGCGTCGTTTACGAAACCCTGAACATGAGCCAGGTTCCCGCCTACCGCAATGGTGGCACCCTGCACATCATCATTAACAACCAGATTGGCTTCACCACGTCGAACACGGTGGCTCGCTCCACCAAGTACGCGACCGACATGGCTAAGGGCTTGCAGATTCCGATCTTCCACGTAAACGGTGACGATCCGGAGATGGTTGCCCGCGTAGCTAAGCTCGCGTTCGAGTTCCGTCAGGAGTTCAACAAGGACGTCATCATCGACCTCGTTTCCTACCGCCGTCGCGGACACAACGAGGGCGATGATCCGTCGATGACTCAGCCGGTAATGTACGCGCTGATCGATCGCACGCTCACGACTCGTGACCGTTACGCTCAGGACTTGGTTGGCCGCGGTGACATCACCGCTGAAGAAGCAGAGAGCGCACTCAAGGAGTACCACGATCTGCTCGATCAGATCCTCACTGAAACGCGTGAAGCTGCTAAGACTGAGGCATCCCCCGAGAATGTGGCTGGCCTGGAGCGTCCCGAGGCGCAGCAGCTTGGTCAGGGCCTAATGATTGGTTGGGAATCCCCTGTTTCGAAGGAAGTCATCGAGCGTATCGGCGATGCGCACGTGAACATCCCGGAAGGCTTCACACCGCACCCGAAGATGGGCAAGCTTCTGGAAAAGCGCCAGAAGATGTCGCGCGAGGGCAAGATCGACTGGGGCTTTGGCGAACTGATCGCATTCGGTTCCCTACTAATGGAGGGAACTCCGGTGCGCATGTCCGGTCAGGACTCTCGTCGTGCAACATTCGTTCAGCGCCACGCCGTCCTCCACGATCACAACGATGGTCGCGAATGGACGCCGCTTAACTTCCTGGTTGAGGATCAGCCGAAGTTCGATATTTACGACTCGACTCTGTCGGAGTTCGCTCCGATGGCGTTTGAATACGGCTACTCGCTGGAGCGTCCCGAGGCGCTCACCGTTTGGGAAGCGCAGTTCGGTGACTTCGCAAACGGCGCGCAGTCCGTGATTGACGAGTTCATTTCTTCAGCTGAAGAGAAGTGGGCACAGCGCTCCTCCGTAGTCCTGCTACTGCCGCACGGCTACGAGGGTCAGGGCCCGGACCACTCGTCAGCACGCATTGAGCGCTACCTGCAGCTCGCAGCTGAGGACAACATGTGGATCGTGCAGCCGTCAACGCCGGCCAACCACTTCCACATGCTCCGCACACAGGCGTACAAGCGTCCGCGCAAGCCACTGGTCGTCTTCACCCCGAAGCAGCTTCTGCGTTTGTCAGCTGCGGCCTCGGAAATCGAAGACTTCACGACCGGCGGATTCAAGACGGTCTACGAGGAGCAGGACCAGTCGATCATTGACAACGCAAGCAACGTCGATCGCGTGATCATGACCTCGGGTCGTGTCTACTACGACCTGGTTAAGGAACGCGACCGTCGCGGCGATAAGAACGTTGCGATTGTTCGCCTGGAGCAGTACTACCCGCTCCCGGTTGAAGACCTCAAGAAGGCAGTTGAACCATTCGGTAACGCTGAGCTCGTTTGGGTTCAGGACGAACCGGAGAACCAGGGCCCGTGGCCGTTCCTCGCGCTCAACATGTTCACCGAGTTCGACCAGAAGGTCACTGTCGTATCTCGCCCGGCTAGCGCCTCCCCGGCCGCTGGCACGATGCAGCTACACAAGTACCAGCACGGAATCCTCATGGACGGCGCCTTCAAGCGCTAATCCACTGAGTACCTAACACGATGCGGGACCGGCCCAGGCTGGTCCCGCATTCGTATTGTGGCGTGGATTCGAAATTCGCACCTTCCTTATATTCACGAGGGCGTGGCTACGTCACGTTTTCAAATTTCGCGCCCACCTATATTCATGAGGGCGCGGCTGCGCCACCGTTTTGTAAGGCTTCATGTTCAGGCATTGCGCGCGTAAGCAGGGCAGCTTTGGCGTGGATTCGAAAACCCGCGCGAATACGCAGTATTCTGGGAGGTTGAAGGAGGAACTTTGGACGGTTTGAGGTTGTGCGTGGCTGGCGACGAGCTGGTCGCAGGTTCAGGAGATCCGCGCGGCCTGGGATGGCTGGGGCGCGCAGTTGCTCGTACGGATATGCCATCAAATGCCCACGTGTTCCCCTTGGGTATGCCTGGGGAATCAACCGGAGGCCTCGTGGAGCGCTGGGAGCGTGAATGCATCCCTCGTTTCCAAGACGGCGCCGACAATCGCCTCATTCTTGGTATTGGCAAGGCTGACGTTGAGGCCGGACTCTCTACCGCTAGAACGCGGTTGAACCTTGCAAACGTCGTGGACGTAGCAACCCAGTACGGTATCGAAGTGATGGTGGTGGGGCCTCCCCCGCTGCGTTCCTCTGATATGCGTCAACTTCAAGAGGTTGCCCGCGCCTGCCAGGAAGTTTGCGACCGCAGGTCGATCCCCTTCATTGATACTTTTGGTCCGCTGGCAACGCATGACCAGTGGCATGATGACCTTGCCATGAGCGCAGACGGCCTCCCCAATCAAGCTGGATATGGCCTGTTGGCGTGGATCGTGCTACATCGCGGCTGGTTCGAGTGGCTAGGACTCGACCCGCGGTCGTAGACTCATATAAGAGCCTTTTTTAACGGGAGATTCCGTTATATTTTGCCCGGGAGGTGACAGCATGCGCTTCGATCCCAGAAAGGGAATGCTTCGTGACCGCTATGGTCGCGTGGCGCGCGATGTGCGCGTGTCACTGACTGACCGATGCAATTTGCGATGCGCATACTGCATGCCCGCCGAGGGCCTGGAGTGGCTTCCAACCGAAAACACCCTCACTGACGAAGAGATCCTGCGGCTCATCCGCATTTCCCTTGACCTACTAGGCGTTGAGGAAATCCGGTTCACCGGCGGCGAGCCCCTACTTCGTCGCTCCCTTGAATCCATCGCAGCGTCCTGCAAGGAAATGCGCACGCACCTGGGCACCACGCCCTCGATGGCGATTACGACCAACGGGCTTGGCCTAGATAAGCGCGCGAAGGGCCTCGTTGAAGCCGGTATCACGCGTGCAAACATTTCCCTAGATTCGCTGAACAAGGAACGCTACGCCCAGATCGCGCGCCGCGACCGCCTCCCCGACGCCCTGCGCGGCATCGAGGCCGCCAGCGATGTGGGAATGTCACCCATCAAAATCAATGCCGTTGCCATGAAGGGAATTAACGAGGACGAAGTTGGGGACCTCCTAGCGTTCTGCTTGGACCACGGCTACCACCTGCGTTTCATTGAGCAGATGCCTCTGGGCCCGGCTCACGGCTGGCGTCGAGACCAGCTGCTCACTCAGGAAGATATTCTGACCCGCCTGTCTGAACGGTTCGAGCTAACTCCGTCCTCGGAACCTAGGGGCGCCGCGCCCGCGGAACTTTGGGATGTCGTGGAGTCTGACGATCATCCTGCGGGTGACGTCGGTGTGATCGCGTCTGTTACGAATCCGTTCTGCGATGCGTGTGACCGCACGCGCCTGACGGCCGACGGTCAGCTTCGCACCTGCCTTTTTGCCGACAAAGAAACTGACCTGCGCACTCCGATGCGCGATGGCGCAACCGATGAGGAAATCGCCGAAATCTGGATCGGCGCCACCTTCGAAAAGCAAGCCGGACACGGCATGTCCAGACCCGACTTCAAAGCCCCCGAGCGCACAATGTCAAGGATTGGTGGCTAATTGATCACGATCAGATTCTTCGCAGGCGCAGCCGAAGCCGCCGGAACAAACGAAATCCAAATAGACGTCTCCAGCCAATTTTCCAATGAGGGCGCTGCTGGCAAAACCGCGACTGAGGGCGTAGCTACAACTTCCGCCGCCGTCACTGACGCAACTGCTACTGAGGCCTTCGCGGACACTGCATCCGAAGGCGTCACTGACACAACTTCCGACGGCGTCGCTGGTGCTGTGCCCGCGTCGGATTCTCCTGCAATCATGCCTACAGTTGGTGACTTGCTGGACCAGGTCGCACAGGGAAATGAAAAGCTGCAGAAAGTCCTAAGCGTCTGCCTTTTGCTGGCTGACGGCGAACGCGTTGAGCGCACCAGTTCCGCTACAGGCATCTCGCAGCTGGATATCCTGCCGCCCTTCGCCGGCGGATAAGAAAGTATCGGGCCCGGCAGAGCCGAGCCCGATACTGGTGCACTTCACTGGCGCACTTCAGACTTTACTTTTGGTCAGCCTCGTCCTCAGAAATCTGGGAAGGGCTACTTTCGATGTCCGCGATGCCTGTCCACTCATGCGACCCGTCGGGGAAACGCTGCTTCTTCCACACGGGTAGGCGGTCTTTCACTTCATCAACCAGGTCAGATATTGCGCTGAAAGCCTGGGAACGGTGCGATGCCGCAACGACTGCGACCATCGCGTTTTCACCGACTGTCACGTGTCCGACTCGATGGACGCAGGAAACCGCGTGAACGCCGTCGCGCGCGCCAATTTCTTCTAGGATCTCGCGCAGGATTTCTGGGGCACTGGGGTGTGAGGAGTACTCAATAGAGGTCACTCCCCTGCCCTGATCGTGGTTCCTGACCACGCCGTTGAAGGTGACAATCGCGCCCGCGCGATCGTCAACAACTTCGCCAGCAATGACGTTTTCGTCAATCGGCTCACTGGAAATCTCCGCGCGGATCACGCGAGCCTGCGCGCTCACTCGTCGTCCTTCTTGTAGTTCTTGGCAATGTGTTCACGCAGAGTCTTGATGGACTCAAGCGACTTTTCGATCTGAGCGTCAGAGTCTCCTCGGGCAAGCC
>DUQT01000174.1 GCA_012837655.1 Actinomyces sp.
CAAAAGGCCCACAGTTTTAGTTGAATCGCCGGGCTCGATTATTGCGGCAAACTGCAGTGAAGGCTCATCCCAAGACTGTCCAACTGAAGCGACAACAATGCTCGTGTCAATAGGGGCAGGCGCCTTGTCGCTCACCGCAGGCCCGGCTGCCTCGCCCGCATCTTCGGATACGCTCGCTTCGGCCTCGGCAGATTCAGACGCGCCAGCACCGTCTGAACCCGTGTCGTTCGCGCCGCCCGTGCCGTTCGCGCCGTTCGTGTCGCCGTCGTGCTCAGCCTGAAGCTTTTCGTAGGCGGCGTAGGCGCCCAGCGCGGCGTCGAGGCGTTGACTGATCCAGCCCGCGTTCATGGCTCGTTCGGGGGAATCAGTTGGTCCCGCGGCCCACCCGAGGTCAACGTAAATATCGCCCTCGGAATTAAGGAGCGTTTCGAGGATGGTTAGCTGCAGGTCCAAGGGTTCTTCCGCGGCGGGAAGCCACTTTTCAACAAAGCCGGTGCTGTCCGCCAAAGTGACGGCGGCCCCCATGCCGATGGCGACGCCCTCCTTCGGCTCGGTTGGCCAGTCGACAGTTTTCGTAATGCGGTCAAAGTCAGCAACCTGCGCCGGAATGGGCTTGATTGAGTCGGTAGTTACGACAGCCCCGTCCTCGGGAATGATGTCAACTGCCTGGCGGCACGGACTTTTCGAACTACGCCCCAACCTGTCAACCGCATCGCCAGTTGCGCGCAGCGACATCCAACCGTCAATCGGGCACGTGGACGGGTCGGATGTTCGCGTGTGGAGGTTCGTGATTCCGGTGCTGCCAAGTTCCGCGAACTGGGCGACGGTGCTAGGCGCGATGTCTGACGCGGTCATGCCCGACATGCCAATGAAAAGGGTGCGCGACGGAGCCTCTTCGGCGTGCGCGCTGGAAACTGGCACGAAAAGGAGCGCAACAAAGACCAACGGGAACAGAATGCGACGGAGCAATCTCACATGACCACCTGGTGACTTGGCGAACGCGAACCATTTTAACGCGTATACAGTAAGGGATACGCAAATAGGAGGCTACCGTGACCACAGATCAGGCTTACACAAACTTCCCCGGTCCGAAGATCGACGGGCCAACGAAGATCTCGTTTTTAGGCCCCCTGGGGACGTTTACCGAACAAGCCCTGTGGAAAGTAGCGCCCGCCGGCGCAGAAATCATTCCGTGCACGTCAGTTCCTCAGGCGTTGGACGCCGTGCGGGAAGGCCGCGCACACCGCGCCGTCGTGCCAATTGAAAATTCCATTGAGGGCGGAGTTAACGCAACTATTGACGCGCTTTCGCACGGGTCACCACTGGTGATCGTGGCGGAAATGGTGGTTGAAGTTTCGTTTGAACTGGCTGTGAAACCAAACCCGGATGGGACGATGCCCGAGGTCAAGCGCATCGGCACGCACCCGCACGCCTGGGCGCAGTGCCGCAAGTGGGTCGCTGAAACATTCCCGGATGCGATTCACGTTCCGGCAACGTCAACGGCCGCGGCCGCCCAGCTGCTTGCCGAAGACGACAACCCCGGTTTTGACGCCGCGCTGTGCGCAAAAACTTCCGTGAAGCGCTACAACCTGCACGCAATGTACTCCGGAGTTGCGGACAACAAGGGAGCAGTCACCCGCTTCGTCATGGTCGCCCCGCTGGGCTCCGTTCCGCGCCCAACCGGTGCGGATAAGACCACTATCCAGGTTCGCCTTCCAGACAACGAGGCCGGCGCGCTTCTGTCAATGCTCGAACAGTTCTCCGTGCGCGGCGTCAACCTGTCTCGCATCGAGTCCCGCCCCGCAGGCGGTCCGCTCGGGTCCTACTCGTTCTCAATCGACATCGAAGGCCACGTGGAAGACGAACGCGTGCGCGCCGCCCTAGTCGGCCTGCATCGCACGTGCCCGTTGGTCCGGTTCATTGGCTCCTACCCGCGGGTCGACGGTCACCGCCCCACCATCCAAGACGGCACTCGCGACGAAGACTTCGTCTACGGCCGCGAATGGATCGAACGCGTCCTCAAGGGCGAAGCCAACTAATTTCCGTGCACAGTGCCCGCGCTCGCGGCGCCTTGGCTGGTTGCAGGTTTTTCATTTAGGAGGACGGTCGCCAGGTTCCTGTTTCGCTCAAGGCGTGCCTGTTCGCGCCGGGATCGCTCTGCGGAAAAAGCCATGAGGAAGTCAACTGCCGGGGTGTTCGGGGGAGGGCCCGGGTACACGTATTTTTGAACGTCTTGGGCAAGTTCGTTAGCGAGTTCCTCACGAGCTCCAACTGAAAGGGTCGTCTGACGGTGCAGGAACTGTCGCACACCCAGTGACAACCCGGTTGGTAGGCGGTGGATATCCGCGTAGCGTGCCCAGTCAGCCAGATACGGCGGCATCGGAGTGGGAGAGGGCGTATTCAATGGGATTCGCTCCTTCACCACCATTGTTCCGGCCGCAAGGTCACCAATCCTTCGCGACCTCTTGTCCAGCAGGGCGAACAGTAGCGCCAAGGCTCCGCCGGTTGCCCAAATCTCAATGAGACCAGCAACGCCGCGGACAAGGGCCTCGCGGAATCCAGCTTTGCCCTGGTCGATTCGAACTACGCGAGTTCCAAAAATCAGGCGCCCCAGCGATTTTCCTTCGCTCAGCGTTTCCACAGTAACGGGCAGGATCAACATGATCGTTGCGATCAGTACGATCATGAAGATTGTCTGCTGCGCATCATTCAATCTGAATATCCCGGATTGAACCGCCAGGTACAAGGCGAATAAGAACAGCACCACGTACACGACGATGTCGATGAGTGCGGAACCAACCCTCAGAGCAACACCTGCTGGAGGGATATCCAAAGCCACGCCCTCGCCAACAATGTAATCGTCGGCAAGGAAATTTTTGGAACGTACCATGACATACACGTTACCGTGATCTAGGCTGAACGCATGGATCTGGACGCATTTGTTGCAGCGAATCAGCCCACGTGGAAAACTCTGGAGGCCCTCACGGAAGAACGGGCCCTATCAGCCGAACAGGCACGCCAACTTGTGGATCTGTACGATCGCACGTCTACGCACCTTTCAATGATTCGATCCAACGCGCCAGACCCCACGCTGGTCATGTCCCTATCGGCACTTCTAGCCAGAGCGCGGCGTCGAATGGGGCGTTCATATCGTGGAACGGCACGGAAGTTTCTGGAGTTCTTCACGGGCAGCTACCCCGCCGTGCTGTACAGGCAACGCTGGTGGTGGATAACCACAATGGTCGTGTCTTACGTCTTCACGTTCTTAATGGCGTGGTGGATCATTCAGAACCCGGGAATCCACGAAAATATTGGGTCCCCAGAAATGATTCAGCAGCTGGTTAACCACGATTTTGAAAGCTACTACTCCGAGCACGCGCATTCCGACTTTGCCGCACTGGTGTGGACAAATAATGCGTGGGTGGCAACGCAGGAAGTTGCCTTCGGAGTCACCGGAATAGGCGTGATCTACGTTCTGTTCCAAAACATGGTGAACCTGGCGATCAACGCTGCCCTAATGATCTATTACGGCAAAGCCGCCCTATTCTGGGGCCTCATTTTGCCGCACGGCCTGCTAGAGCTAACCGCGGTGTTTGTCGCGGGTGGCGCGGGGCTGTCCCTGTTCTGGTCGTGGGTTTCGCCGGGGTCGCGAACCAGGTTAGGGTCCTTTGCTCACCGCGGGCGTCAGGTCGTCCTCATCGTTTTGGGTTTGGCGCCAACACTGCTTGTGGCGGGGTTGATTGAAGGGTTCGTGACACCATCGACGTTGCCGGTGGAGGTACGCGTTGGAATTGGGTTCACGGTGTGGTTCCTGTTCCTGGCCTACGCTCTGATCCTGGGGCGCAAGAAGGCGAAGCAGGGCGTGGACGGCGACGTGGAAGCTTGGCGCCGCTCCGAAGAAGCCATCACGGTCGCGTAGCGTGGGCGAGCCGCGGGAACCAGTTCGGCCCCGGGCGCTCACGAGAACGTAGGACGGCACACCCGCCCCAAGCGGACCGGCTCAGCGCGTTGCGTGGCTCCCAAGCAGCCTGCGGGAACGCCCTTCACACATCGGCAACTCGGTGCGGCTGGAAACGCTTAGAGCAACCCCTGTGATTTCAGGTTTAGGTAGTGATCCACGATCGCCATTGGAAGGTCGTCTGGCGGCGCCTGGATCGTGGTAACACCCGTCGCCCGCAGGCCGCGAACGGCGTCCTGGGTGCGGTTTTGTGAATACTCCGCGGCCGCTGCCAGGTAGATGTCTTCAACAGTTTCACGCCGCTGCGTCAGGTCCGCAGCCGTGGGATCCAGAGCGTGTGCAAGCACGATGTGCTGGCGTTTAGCAAGCTGCGCCAGAACGGGCAGGAGCGACTCCG
>DUQT01000175.1 GCA_012837655.1 Actinomyces sp.
CCCACTGAAGGTGGACCGCACCCGCGCCCTCTTTTCATCCTGGTACGAAATCTTCCCGCGTTCCTACGGGGCGCATCGCGACGAGGACGGAAATTGGATCTCGGGTACCCTGCGCGACGCGGCTGAGCATCTGCCGCGCATCGCGAACATGGGATTTGACGTCATCTACTTAACGCCGATCCATCCGATCGGTACTACCTTCCGCAAGGGACGCAACAACACGCTTGAAGCTGGCCCGCAGGATCCGGGTTCGCCGTACGGTATTGGCGCTGCGGAGGGTGGCCACGACGCGATTCACCCAGACCTTGGCACGTTCGATGACTTCGACGCGTTCGTAAAGCGCGCTCGTGAACTCGACATGGAAGTTGCGCTTGACCTGGCACTTCAGTGCTCCCCGGATCACCCGTGGGTTAAGGCTCATCCGGAGTGGTTCTCGGCACGCGCTGACGGCTCGATCGCTTACGCAGAGAACCCGCCGAAGAAGTACCAGGACATCTATCCGCTGAACTTCGACAACGATCCCGAAGGCATCTACCAGGCCGTCAAGGACGTTGTCATGAAGTGGATCGATCACGGTGTGACCCTGTTCCGCGTGGATAACCCGCACACGAAGCCGCTCACGTTCTGGCAGCGCTTCCTCGCAGACATTAATTCCACGCACCCCGAAGTTATTTTCCTGTCGGAAGCATTTACGCGCCCGGCAATGATGCGCACGCTTGGTGGAATCGGATTCCACCAGTCCTACACGTACTTCACGTGGCGCACCGAAAAGCAGGAACTCCTCGATTATTTCGTCGAGGTCGCTGAAGAGACCGCACAGTACATGCGCCCGAACTTCTGGCCAACCACTCACGACATCCTCACCCAGCAAATGACCACGGGCGGAACCGCAATATTTGCGCTACGTGCAGTATTAGCTGCCACAGCAGCGCCCTCGTGGGGAATTTATTCTGGTTACGAATTTGTTGAAAACGTTCAACGACCGGGCTTTGAAGAGCAAATCGACAATGAAAAGTACGAGTTCCGCCCCCGCAACTGGGACCAGGCGAACCAGTACGGTCTGCAGAACCTGCTGACGCTGTTGAACTCGGCGCGTAAACGCCACCCGGCACTGCAGCAGCTGCACCGCATCCAGGTTCACCCCACGTCTGATAATCGCCTGCTGTGCTTCTCGAAGCACGTTCCGGCGAAGTTCTCCCCAACCGGAGAAGAAGACACCGTCATCGTCGTGGTGAACCTCGACCCGCACAACGAGGTCGTTGGATCCGTGGAGATTGACCTGTCGAAGCTGGGTGCCACCATCAACTACGGAACCGGTGGCCCGATCCTAGAAGTTGTAGATGAACTAGATGGCCAGGAATACCAGTGGGGCGAGCACAACTTTGTGAAACTCAACCCGCAGGAACGCACCGCGCACATCATGGCCGTAAAGAACCACAAGACCAACTAAGAGCACCGCTCTAAGGTGAGTGGGGCGGGCTGGGTCCGCCCCACTTGCTGTAATTGGACCGTTAGGTAGGAACTGAATGACACCACCACCCAATGACCCAACGCCCACGGGCGCTATCCCTTTGATCCCGCAGCCGGATCACGGCCACGTCTCGCACGAGGTACCGAAGGAAAGGGTCGTCGCAAAGCTACCCACTCCGGCAGAAGACCCGCAATGGTATAGGACCGCGGTGTTTTACGAAGTGTTGCTGCACTCGTTCTTCGATTCCAATGATGATGGAACCGGAGATTTTGAAGGACTTCGCCAGAAGCTGGATTACTTAGCTTGGCTTGGCGTGGACGCGCTGTGGATTCCGCCGTTCTACCCGTCCCCCATGGCGGATGGCGGTTACGACATCGCGGACTACACTTCCGTTGACCCACGCTACGGCGGTATGGAGGACTTCAACAGGCTCGTTGAGGAAGCACACGATCGCGGTATTCGAATCGTGATTGACATGGTCATGAACCACACTTCTGACCAGCACCCGTGGTTCCAGGCTTCCCGCAACGACCCGACGGGCCCGTACGGCGACTTCTACGTGTGGCGCGACCGCCCGTCAGAGTACCTGGACGCCCGCATCATTTTCATTGACACGGAGGATTCCAACTGGAGCTACGACGAAGTTCGAGGCCAGTACTACTGGCACCGCTTCTTCAGCCACCAGCCTGACCTGAACTTTGAAAACCCCGCGGTCCGCGAAGCCATCAAGAACGTCCTACGCTACTGGGCTGACACGGGCGTTGACGGCTTCCGCCTGGATGCCATTCCCTACCTGTATGAGCAAGATGGCACCAACTGCGAGAACCTGCCTCCAACTCACGATTTCATCTCTGAATTGCGCCAGATGGTGGATGAGGAGTATCCCGGCACCGTCCTCATCGCGGAAGCTAACCAGCCACCGCACGAGGTCGTGGCTTACTTCGGTACGGATGCAGAACCTGAGTGTCATATCTGCTTCCACTTCCCGATCATGCCGAAGATTTTTGCGGCACTTCGCGAGGAAACGTCGCGAGGTGTACGAGAAGCTTTCGCGGCTACTCCCCCGCTTCCAAAGGGCGGACAGTGGGGAACGTTCCTACGCAACCACGACGAGCTGACTTTGGAAATGGTGACGGAGGAAGAACGCCAGGCAATGTATGGCTGGTACGCCCCCGAACCGAGGATGAGGTCGAACGTCGGAATCCGGCGCCGACTCATGCCACTGTTGCGAGGTTCGCGTCGCGAGGTCGAGCTGGCACACGCCCTGCTCCTGTCCTTCCCGGGTTCTCCGTTCCTGTACTACGGCGACGAAATCGGAATGGGCGACGACATTTGGCTGGACGACCGAAACGGTGTGCGCACGCCGATGCAGTGGGATTCCTCGGAGGGCGCGGGATTCTCGAAGGCTGATCCAAAAGACTTCTATCTGCCGCTCGTCTCGTCAGGCTCCTACGCGCCGGCCGCAGTTAACGTGGCTGAGCACCGCAAGCGCCCGACCTCAATGCTGAACTGGCTACGATCGATGCTCGAGGTACGCAAACGCTACCCCGTGTTCGGTATTGGCTCGCTGACTTTGCTGTCAACGTCTGATGATGCCGTGCTCGCGTTCTTGCGCCGCGATGAGCGCCAAACCGTTTTGTGCGTGAACAACCTGTCCACTACGTCGCGTTCGGCGACTATCCAGCTACCCGGTATGGGCGGATGGCACCTGTACGACACCGCGTCCGGCAACCGTTTCCCAGATGTCCGCGAGGACGAAACCGTCGACATTACTCTTGGTCGCCACGGTTTCTACTGGCTTGATGTGACTTTCCTAGACAACGAAGAGGATGAAGATAACCAATGAGCGCTTCCTGGCCGCCCGATGTTGATCTGCTAGACGAGATCGACACCTGGCTCTACAAGCAAAGATGGTTCCCCGGTTCGACCGGCGATTCCGTGCGTCTAGTTGCAAACATTGACCTTTCCGCATACTCCGCCCCGGTGGATTTCGATCCCGATTCCGGTGAAGGCCTGGATCCCGTGTGGATTTCCATAATCCAGGTCGGCGAAACCTACATTCAGGTACCGCTCGTCTACACGGACGTGAAGCCGGATTACGGCGTAGTTTCCGAAGTCCGTGACGCCTACATTGTTGACGGCGCGTTTGCGCCTTCATTCCTGAGGGCGTGGCTGCGCAAAGCGTATGAGAATAAGACGCTTTCCCCGGTTGAGCCAGAACTCGCGGAGGATGTGCTGAACGACCTGCTCCAGGCCGCCAGTACCGCGTTTGTTCTGACCGGGGAGCAGTCGAACACTTCGGTGATGTTTGATTCGAAATACTCCTGTGTTCTGAAGATTTTGCGCGTCCTGCATCCGGGCACGCACCCCGAGGTTGAAATCACCACGGGCCTAGCGAAGCAGGGTTGGAACCACATCGCTAAGCCGATCGCCTACCTGGAGGAGCGCATCCCCGTTGGCGAGCTGGCAGCTGCACCGAGCGTGCTCGGTTTCGCTGGGGCTGCGGTTCAGCATGCGCGCGACGGTTTCGAACTGTTCGTTGAGATGGCTGGACGCAATGAGGATCCCACCCACCTGGCCCGCGAACTCGGCGTCACGACTGCGGGACTTCA
>DUQT01000281.1 GCA_012837655.1 Actinomyces sp.
CAGCGAGCTCTTCGTCCTCGTCCTGCGCGGCAAGTGCCTCTGCCCAGTAAACGGCAAGCCACATGTGGGATCCGCGGTTGTCGATTTGGCCGAGCTTACGCGCGGGGGACTTGCCCTCGTTCAGCACGTTTTCCGTGGCCACATCGAGTGCGGATGCGAGTACTTCTGCGCGCTTGTTGTCATCAAAGCGAGACAGGTGACGCAGGGACTCTGCTAGAGCCAGGAACTCACCAAGTGAATCCCAGCGCAGGTAGTTTTCCTCAAGTAGCTGCTGAACGTGCTTAGGAGCTGAGCCACCAGCACCGGTCTCAAACAGTCCGCCACCGTTCATCAGGGGAACAACAGACAGCATCTTTGCAGACGTGCCAAGTTCCAAAATGGGGAAGAGGTCGGTGTTGTAGTCACGCAAAACGTTACCGGTTACGCCGATGGTGTCGTGACCATCGCGCATGCGGTTCACCGACAGCTTCGTTGCCTCGACCGGATCGAGGATGGAGATCGAAAGACCCTCAGTGTCGTACTCAGGCAGGTAGGCCTCAACCTTCTTAATGAGGTTGGCGTCGTGTGCGCGCTCGGGGTCCAACCAGAACACTGCCGGAGTATCGGATAGGCGAGCGCGGGTAACTGCAAGCTTCACCCAGTCACGGATCGGAGCGTCCTTGGTCTGGCATGCGCGCCAGATGTCATCGGCCTCGACCTCGTGCGACATGAGAACCTCGCCCTCGGAGTTGACGACCTCGACGGTGCCATCTGCGGGGATTACGAAGGTCTTGTCGTGCGATCCGTATTCCTCTGCCTTTTGAGCCATGAGGCCGACGTTCGGGACAGTTCCCATGGTTGTCGGATCGAAGGCGCCATTGGCCTGGCAGTCTTCAATCACGGCCTGGTAGACGCCTGCGTAAGAGGAGTCGGGGATTACCGCAATGGTGTCGTCTTCCTCGCCCTTCGGGCCCCACAGCTTGCCACCGTTGCGGATCATTGCCGGCATGGAAGCGTCAATGATGACGTCTGAAGGAACGTGCAGGTTCGTGATACCACGGTCAGAGTTGACCATGGACAGACGCGGTCCCTCTTCGATTGCCTTATCGAAGGCGGCGCGGATTTCTTCCGAGTTCTCAACTGCGCCCTCGTCCAATGCGGCAAAAATGGTTCCAAGTCCATCATTGGGGGACAGGCCGGCGGCCTTGAGCTGTTCGCCGTACTCGGCGAAAACGTCCTTGAAGAAGACCTTCATGACGTGGCCGAAGATGACCGGGTCGGAAACCTTCATCATGGTTGCCTTGAGGTGAACGGAGAAGAGGACGTCTTCAGCCTTTGCACGCTCGATCTGCTCGGCGACGAAGGCTTCCAGAGCCTTAGCGGACATGAAAGTGCCGTCCACAACTTCGCCCTCGAGGACGGGGAGTGATTCCTTCAGAACAACCGTTTCGCCGTCCTTCTTGACGAGGCGGATCTGGAGGGTGTCGTCCTTGTCGAGGATTACGGACTTCTCGTTGGACGCGAAGTCGTTTTCGCCCATGGTGGCGACTTCGGTCTTCGAGGTGGAGGACCATTCGCCCATGCGGTGCGGGTTCTTACGCGCGTAGTTCTTGACGGCGACAGGTGCGCGACGGTCAGAGTTGCCTTCGCGCAGGACCGGGTTTACCGCGGAGCCCTTTACGGAGTCGTAGCGGGCCTGGATTTCCTTCTCTTCGTC
>DUQT01000176.1 GCA_012837655.1 Actinomyces sp.
AAATGCGTTCATCACCCAGTGCGGTGAAATCCCAAACAGTGCAAACGGTGCCGCCACCACGGCCCACACCATGAGCAGTGGGTCGCCCGGTCCGGGCGCTCCGGCGCCACCAACGACCCAGCCCGACCAAGTCTGATGCCATAGATCCGCAAAGGAGTCTGGCAGGTTAACCCAGGCACCTCCCGTGATCCCTACGGTCAGCGGATTCGCCACGAATATCATCAGGATCGCAACTAGGGCAACACCGAGCGCTCCCGCCCCCACAGACTTAGCCCTATGGGCACGCAAAAGCCGCGCCGCAACGGGTTCGATCGTCTCCACTGGCTTAGCTTCACGTTCACGCTTCGCGATCGTGCGTTTAGCTCGCGTGATCTCACGGTTCGTTTCTTCCAAACCGTGCAGCGCAGATGCTGGAACCTGTTGCTGTTGGCGAATCCGGCCTCGCCCTCGTATGGCATCTGGAAGATTCAGGTAGGCGCGCGCCACGCCGCTAATTTCAGCAACGGCCAAGTCGGGTTGCTTTGCAATTAGGCGCACGAGGACGCGGCCCAGCGTCAGGAACGGTAGCGTCAAAAGTAAAAGCACGAATGCGGCCGCTGAGTTCGCAAGCATTGCGTTGTAAATCTGTGCGGCGCGGCGTTCGCCAAAGGAACGATTGATGTCGGGTTCATCTTTGTCGCGCACGTCGCGGTAGCTTGCGCGAGCGTGAGCAACCTTTGCGCGCGGCGCGATGACGGTGCGGTACCCCATCAGGCGAACGCGTCGGCTGAGCTCAAGGCCGTCGCCAAACGGGCCAAGCGCCGGGTCGGGGCCGTCGGTCGCCTGCCACAGCTCGGAGCGAATCAGCATGCCCGCAGTTCCAACACCCAAAACATCGGAAGTGTTGTCGTATTGGCCCTGGTCGATCTCACCGGGAAGCAGGTAATCCAAACGCCGGCCCGCGCGGCTTGCGCGAATGCCGACCTCAAGGAGTCGATCCGGGTTGGACCAAGCGACTTGTTTTGGGCCTACGATACCGATGGTTAGACCGCCCTCGCCGGTTTGAACGAGCGCTTCTAAACACCCCCGAAAAGGTGCCGAATCGTCGTGAAGTGTCCAAGTCCAATCTGAATCCAGGATGGACGGTTGGACTTTGCAGGCGCGGCGAATCGCGTCGCCAAAATTCTTAGCATTACCCACGCTGATGACTTCGATGTCATCAACATTCTTGGGGACGTCATCACCGACGTTAATAAGAACAGTTCGATTCGGGGTTCGAGACTGCTCCCGCAGCCCCTTTAGAGTCCTATTAAGAAAAGGTGTTTCACCGGGAGTGACGATAAGTGCTGTAACGGTAGGTTCAGCCACAGGTGGCCTCACACAGCGCGACGCTTATAGCGACGACGTTCCCGTTCAGACATTCCACCCCAGATCCCGAATCTCTCATCGTTTTCGAGCGCGTATTCCAAACATTGAGCGCGAACTTCGCACGACGCGCAGACCGCCTTGGCCTCGCGCGTGGATCCGCCCTTTTCTGGAAAGAAAGCTTCCGGATCGGTCTGAGCGCAAAGCGCCCGTTCTTGCCACGCGAGGGGGCCGTCGTCAAGGATCACGCCTTCGTCAGTAAACGTCAGCGGTCCTTCACCGAGAATATTCCACACGGTATTTCCCCTCACTAGGTAATCCTTCTTTCTGAATTACACGCGTGTAATACAGCTTAGTCAAGCTGAATGATGTAAGGAAGACTTTGAGAACTTGTGCACTAAATGCAGAAATTGGCGCACATGGCGCAGTTTGCGTGCTCGTGAGAAGCTTTAAGTATGTTCAACTCCTCAGTTCACGAATGGCTCGAAACCAATAATGCAGCAGTCCTTACATGGTATTCAACTGAAGGGCGCGTTGAGTTTGTTGGCCCAGTAATGTCACGCTGGGTTGCGAAGATCGCTAACTATGTTGTGGAAACCTTCGGGGAGGGCGAGCAACCAAGCGTCGTCCTCGAACTGCCTGATTCTTGGCGGACTGTGGCGTGGGCGGCAGGCGCCGGCCTTGCGGGTGCACGCGTCACCATTTCCGATTCGCCCGACCTTTCACAGGCGGATATTTTCGTAACCGCGGATGAGGGAGTGGCTCGCCAGGTCGCTGAATCTGATCCAGGTCTGATTGTTTTGCTTCAGGACTTGGGACTAATGGCGACCAGCTGGGAGGGTGAGCTACCGGAAGGTGTTGAAGACGCTATCGCGGAAGTGAGCGGCCAGCCCGACGGACTTGCTTTCGTGGAAGTCCAGGATGCGGACATCCCAGAGGGCATGCCAACACCCGGTGCTGGTGACCCCACCGGACCCGTCGTGATAATGACAGACGCGCCCAAGGACTACATCGGCAGGATCTGGCAGGCGTGGGTGTCAGGCCGGCCAGCTCTGTGGGCCGACCCAAGCCTGGACACCGCGCAAATCCTGGAGCAGGAGCGCCTCGCCTAGACACCCACTTGATGTCTTTGACGGGGCCTACTTGATGTCTTCGACGCCGCGTTTCTTCGGGTGGAAGAACAGGCCCTTGACGCCGGCTCGAGCAAGGCGCAGTTTCAAATCCCACGGAATGTTCTTGCCGTACATTTGCTTGAGCATGTTCTCGCCCATTTGCGCAACCAGCGTGGGATTGCGCAGTGACCACGCTGCGGAGACCTGGTTGCGAACGCCGTGTTCGAACTTCCAGATGTTGCTTTCGTTCACGTCGCCGTAGTTAACGCCGCGGTTTTCTT
>DUQT01000177.1 GCA_012837655.1 Actinomyces sp.
CATTCCGTACCAGGCGGTCATGATTCCGCTGATGAAGATCGTGCTGACAATCGGCCTGCCGAACGGCATTCCGACGCTGATTTTGGCGCACGTCGTTTACGGCATCCCGATCACGACGCTGATTTTCCGTAACTACTACGAATCCGTGCCGCAAGAACTCATCGAAGCGTCACGCGTTGACGGTGCGGGCATGTTGCGCACGTACTGGTCGGTCGTTCTCCCGATTTCAATCCCGAGCTTCGTGGTCGTCTTGATCTGGCAGTTCACCTCTGCATGGAACGACTTCCTGTTCGCCCTGTTCCTGACCAACACCGAAACCGGCCCCGTCACACTGTCGTTGAACAACCTGGCGCACGGCTCGATCATGGCCGACTACGGTGCGTCTATGGCAGGCGCACTCATCGCGTCGGCGCCCACGCTGATCGTGTACATCCTGCTGGGCAAATACTTCGTCGGCGGCCTCATGTCGGGCTCCGTGAAGGGATAGTTTTCCGCAAGATTCCGTTTGCGGGCGTCGCAGGCTTCGGGTTCCTCGTTCCGTCTGAGCACGTAGCCCAGCCTGGCCCCGCCAAACACGGCGATTTGAAGCGCCGCCTCACTCGCGTAATGCGTTGGGGCGGCGTTTTCGTGTCCGGATTTCCGAGGGCGGTGCTGGGCCGCAGCCCGAGTGGACGGGCTGGCCTGCCCGGATGGGCGAGCAACGCTAAGAAACGATTCAGACCCAAAGTGGCTTTCAGACCCTAACTGTCTAAATTAGGGGTCCAAACGGACACTTCCCCTCTGAATGGGTCCGGCAGCACACCCCCTAAAAAACGAATCCGACCCAAACCACCAAAAAAGAGGGCAGTTTCGGACACTTTGTGTCTGAAACAATTTTTGACGCTGCGTACGCCAACATTTTGGGTCTGAATCGAAATTCGGGCCGAGGGCGGGGCTTAGTTCTGTCCCGGTACCGCCCCGCGCCGGACACGAAGCCGCAACCGGGCCGCACCCGGGCTGCACCAAAACCCGACCTACTCCTCCAGGTTGGCGTGCACGCGCACGATGGTGCCGGGGCTGGCGGTTCGTTTCTCCCATTCGATGGTGCCAGCGAGTTCACCGGCAACAACCGTAGAAACAATCTGCGTGCCCAAACCGGATTTGGCGCGCCCCTCATCGATTCCGAGGCCATCATCCGAAACGGTGACCTCAAGCCGGTGCCCGCGGCGGGACGCATGGACGCGCACCACTCCCCCGTAGTCGCTGTATCCATGCTCGACGCTGTTAGTCACTAACTCGGTCAGCACGGTCGCCAACGCCTGCGCAGCGTCAGCATCAACCTTGCCGAAGTGTCCCGTTACCTCAACCTGAACCTGCTGATTAGTTTTCGCGAGGACCACAGCCAGATGCAGAACCTGCTTGCCGACCTCGTCGAAATCGACCGTCTCATCAACGTTCTGCGAAAGCGCGGCGTGAACCGTCGCGATCGTGGTGACGCGCCGCTCGGCCTCGGTCAATGCGGCACGAACTTCCTCATTGTCAGACCGCCGGGCCTGAAGCCGAATCAGCGCCGACACGGTCTGGAGGTTGTTCTTCACGCGGTGGTGAATCTCGCGGATCGTAGCGTCCTTGGTCATGAGTTCCAGCTCGCGCCGACGCATCTCCGAAACATCCCGCGTCAGCAGAACAGCACCCAGCCGAGTCTCCCCCTCCAAAAGCGGCACCGCCCGCATCGTCACGGTCGCGCGCGCGGACTCCA
>DUQT01000178.1 GCA_012837655.1 Actinomyces sp.
CTGGTTGCTTTTATCGGCGAAAAGGCGCCTTTACCGCCGGACGTTTCCGCGCGTATCCGGGAGTTTGCGCGTGCGCGGGGCCAAGAAATCCAGGAGGAAGCCCAGCGCCGATTCTTTGACAATCCAGGCCTAGACACGCTGGTCGTGCAGGCATTTACGCGCGCGTGGAAAATCCCGTTGGCGTTGGGGCGTACATATTTACGAGGGCGAATCTGGCTGGGCTTTGATCCAAAGGGTAAAGCTGCAGAAACCTTGCGGCTGATTCCACGCCGAGATTATGAAGCTCTCATGGCAAGCTACCTGGCGATCGCAACCGCTATCGGGTGGTTCCGTGGCGGCCCGGTGGGGATTCACCTATGGCACCACGATGGCAAGACCTACGACCTGCCGCCCGGACATCCCAAGCCGCACGTGCGCAGGCTGGATCCACCGAAGACTTTGGTTGACATGGCGGCCGACATTGATGACATGTACTGGGCGGAAGCCATGGGGCAAGTCGTGAAAATAACTCGAGTGGGGGAGGGCCAGCGCAGGCGGTGGCTGATTTCTCTGCCGGGAACGGATCACCTTGACCCGCACACGACGCCGAATCCGGCTGATCCGGAAACGAATGCGCGAGAAGTCCTGGGATTGCGTTCAGCAACTCACGTGGGCGTTGTGAGCGCACTGCGCCACGCGATGGCGCTGGAAGGTGTCAGCCCGCGCGACATGACACGGGAACCTGTCGTAATGATGGGCCACTCGCAGGGCGGCATGATCGCCCTTTCTCTGCTGGACCGTTATCCACGCGAAGTCAATGTTCGAGCCGTGGTCACTTTGGGAACGCCGGGGCGCCGCATGAGGGTTCCCAAAGACGTGGCGGCCATTGCGTTGGAGCACGACCAGGACATAATCCCATCAATGGATGGTCGCCCTCGTAGACAAACTGACGACCGGGTAGTCGTTGGACGCCGGTTGGTTAGACCGCGCACGGACGCACTTTGGTACGCGCATTCATCATCGACCTACACCGAGACCATGCAACTGACTGAACGCAGGGCGCAGATCGCGCCAGAGTCAAAAATCGGGCGAGTCATGGGCCGAATCAACCCGTATTTGCCGCAGGATGGGGAGGAGACCTCCGTCTATGTCTACGAGATCGTGCAGGAAATCTTGACCGGCGACGGCCCACCGATTGAAGAGACCATCAGCGTATTTCGTGACATGCCCGAGGGTGCGTACCCGCCGCCGCTGCCGGGATTTGAAAACTTATCTAAACCAACGGACGCGTCCATACCGGTTCCCATCAGCGAGCGGATGGACTGGAACTGGTTCGAGCACCGGAAATAGGAGACAACATGAGCGACCCGCATCCTCCCTGGCCTAATCCAGGGGCAAACCCGTGGCGCAACGTGTGGAAAAACATGCGAGAGCGGCTACCGGTCAACAAGTATCCACCGGCTAATCGAAGCAGGCGCAAAATGCCAAGAATCGACAATCCGCTGATCGTGGGTGGTCTTGGTGTTGCCGCAATTGGAGCAGGAGCCGCGATGAAGTATCTAAAGCCCATGGCGACCGCGCGTCAAGATGAGGCCATGGAAACCATGCTTTCCGACAAACTGGGTCGAGTTCCTGGGCTGGACAAGATCGTCGTTGACACGAAACAGTCGTTCGGTAAGCCGCTACTTGTGCGCACGCACCTGTCGCTTGTCGAAATGCCGGTGTCGCCAACTGACCTGCTTGAACGCACGGCTCGATACGTGTGGGATAACGCCACGAAGTCTCCCGTGGCTGTGTCCGTCACGATTACTGGGCCGGGTGAACAGTGGACGCTCGCGGACCTCGACTTCGAAGATGAAGTAGCCAGGCCCCACGAGCTTTTCGAACGATTCGGCGCGCCTGCGTCCGATCCGAACTGGAAGCCGTAGTCACGCGGCTGGCGCTAACCAGGGCGTCGTCCGCAGGCTCTAGGGGATGGTCGGCCAACGATGGGGCGCGTCCTGCCGGTTAGCGCGGAGATTTCCGCGCTAACCGCTGGAAACCGTACGCCAGCCGAGCCTCGCCCTCGTTTATTTTGCGAAGTCGATAATCTTTGCGGCCAGACCTACGTACGTGGCTGGCGTGAGCGAAAGTAGGCGTGCTTCGACGTCGGCGGGCATGTTGAGGTCCTTGATGAACGCGCGCATTTCGTCGCCGGTTACGCGGTGTCCGCGGGTGAGGTCCTTCAGGCGCTCGTAGGGGTCTTCCATGCCGGTCGCGCCCGCGATGGAGGCGGCGCGCATGGCCTGCTGGACGGCTTCGCCGAGGACCTCCCAGTTTTGGTCGAGGTCGGCGGCCATCTTTTCAGCGTTAATGTCAATGCCGGCCAGGCCGCGCTTCAGGTTGTCCAACGCCAGTAGCGAATGGCCCACCGCGGTGCCAATGTTGCGCTGGGTTGTGGAGTCCGTGAGGTCGCGCTGCAGTCGCGAAGTCACCAGCGTTTCCGCGAGCGTGTCGAGCAGGGCGCATGAAATCTCAAGGTTCGCTTCCGCATTTTCAAAGCGGATCGGGTTTACCTTGTGTGGCATCGTGGACGACCCGGTCGAGCCCTGCGCCGCCAGATTTTGGTGGAAGTAATCCAGCGAAATGTAGGTCCACGCATCGGTCGCGAAGTTGTGCGCAATGCGGTTGAATCGTGCAATGTCGGAGTACAGTTCCGCCTGCCAGTCGTGGCTCTCAATCTGCGTGGTGACTGGGTTCCAGGTTAGGCCCAGGTGCTCAACGAAGCCCTTCGAAATCGCGAGCCAATCCGCGTCTGGAACCGCAACGACGTGCGCCCCTAGGGTGCCGGTCGCGCCGTTGATTTTGCCCAGGTAAGTCGTCTTTTCGATGCGGTCGATTTGGCGTCCCAGGCGGAATGCGAAGACGGCCAGTTCTTTTCCGATTGTCGAGGGCGTGGCTGGCTGGCCGTGCGTGCGAGAAAGCATCGGCACGTCAGCGTTCTCTTCGGCCCTCTTGAGGAGGTCGGCGCGCAGTTCGCGTGCGGACGGGAGCCAGATGTTTTCAATGCCGGCCTGGATCACGAGCGCGTAGGAGAGGTTGTTGATGTCTTCAGACGTGCAGAAGATGTGGACGACCTCGTGCAGTTGAGGCAGAACGGTTTCATCAAGCTTGTTGACTGCGGCGTCCAGGCGGTTCTTTAGGTAGTATTCGACGGCCTTGACGTCGTGGCGGGTGACGGCCTCTGTTTCCGCGAGCTCCGCGATCGCGTCGGCGTCAAAGTCCTTCACGAGGTCGCGCAGGTACTTACGCTCCGCGTCAGATAGGGATGGCGCGCCCGGTAGAACATTGTTGTCGAGCAGGTAGATCAGCCACTCGACCTCCACAAACACGCGCGCACGGTTCAGTCCGGCTTCGGAAAAGTAGTTAGTGAGCGGTGCGATGACGCCGCGGTAGCGTCCATCCAAAGCACCAAGAGCAATCGACGGCTCAATCTGAGCCATATCCACCATTTCAGTTTCTGCAAAAGTCTGAGCCATGCTTCAATCGTGGCACAATCCCCGCAATTTCGCGGGTGCGTTCCACCAGGTGACGCGCGGTGTTGGTCACC
>DUQT01000179.1 GCA_012837655.1 Actinomyces sp.
CACCAAAAGTGCCGGAAACGCTGGAACTTGCACCCCTGCTGGTTCAGTTGCGCGCAGAGGGTCTCCAAGTCGCAGTCGTCGTCGACGAATACGGGGGAACGTCTGGAATCGTGACTCTTGAGGACGTCGTCGAGGAAATCGTCGGTGAAGTCGCTGATGAACACGACATGCGCCGCCACGGCATTAGGCGCCAAAAGGACGGCAAGTGGAAGGTTCCGGGTACGTTACGTCCCGACGAACTCGCGGAACGCACCGGAATTTTCGTTCCTGAGGACGGGCCTTACGAAACTCTTGGTGGATTCATGATGTTCAAGTTGCGTCGCATCGCAAGGTACGGCGACGTCGTGACCGAGGGCGACGTGACCATGAAGGTTGCGCGCATGGACGGCCGCCGAATCGACCAGATCATTGTTGAGGGCCCGCAACCGGAGCGCACGATCGACGCGGACGTTAACAAGGAAGGTGGCGTCAAATGAGTATTGGAGCCGGCCTTCTAATTACGCTACTACTTCTAGCACTGAACGCATTCTTTGTTGCCGCAGAGTTTGCCGTGACCTCATCGCGGCGAGCTCAGATTGAACCGCTCGCCGAAGAAGGTAAACGCGGCGCGAAGACAGCGCTGTGGGCGATCGAGCACGTGTCGCTCATGCTTTCGATTTCGCAGTTGGGTATTACGGTTGCCTCGACCTCGTTGGGTGCGGTTGCGGAACCTGCAATTGCTCGACTGATTCAGCAGCCCATGGTTTCCATCGGCTTGCCTGCTGAAGCGTCACACTTGGTTGGGTTTATTGGCGCGCTTCTGATCGTGCTGTACCTGCACGTTGTCTTTGGTGAGATGGTTCCGAAGAACATCTCGGTTTCCCAGCCGGACAAGGCCCTGCTGTGGTTGGCGCCGCCGCTGGTTGCGATCGGTAGGGGACTGCGACCGATCGTCGTTGGCCTAGACCACGTTGCGAACTGGTTTGTGCGCAAGTTTGGCCTGGAGCCGCGCTCCGAGGTCGCTGCAACCTTCACCGCGGAAGAAGTCGCATCCATCGTCGAGCTGTCCCAGCAGCAGGGAACCATCCACGACGACATTGGGCTTCTTTCGGGCACCCTCGAGTTCTCCGAAGAATCCGTGGGCGACACCATGGTGTCCCTGGACGACCTCGTTAGTCTGCCGGTCAACGTGACGCCCGCCGAAGTTGAGCGCGAAGTCGCCAAGACAGGATTCTCCAGGTACCCAATCGTTGATGACACGGGCAATCCAATCGGATACCTGCACCTAAAGGACGTCCTCTACGCGCGTCCCGAACAGCGCGACGTGGCCGTTGATGAATGGCGTTTCCGTGAAATGCCGATCGTGAAAGCCGAAGACGAGGTCGAAGACGCGTTGCGCATCATGCAGGAGTCCGGCACCCACTTAGCAGAAGTCGTCCGGGATGGGGAGACGGTTGGCGTGCTGTTCCTCGAGGACGTTATAGAGGAACTCGTCGGCGAAGTCCGCGACGCCCTGCAACGCGACGACCTGGCGATCGACCGCGAAATCCAAGAGCGCAAGGCGGAGGACTCGGAGGCATAGATCTGGTGTGCAGGGCGCACCGAGCCCCGCCCTCGGGAATATTAAAAGTAAGTGAACGTGACGTGAAAAAGAAAAGGTGAAACTGTCCACAGCTTTTTGAAACAGGTAGCTAAAAATACGGCGCCGTTATATGTTCGTTACGTACAGGCAATGACGTGCCCGTTAATTTGAGATCTGATTCTTCATCACCTCATCATTTTGAACTTCGAAGACCTTTGGAAGGGATCGCTAAACTTGACTGCACAAAACGCGCCGCAGGGTTCGCCTTTCCCTACTCGTCGTGAACTGCGAGAACAGGCGAAAAACCAGCGCAAGTCGAGTAAGCGCGTAAGCTTTTCAGCGTTGACGCGCGGTGGCCTGCTAGCCGTACTCGCGGCCGCCACCGTAGCAATCCCAGTTTCCGGATTTGTAGGTCCACAGAATTCGCTTTCCATCCCCTCCAAGACGATCGTCGCCACGGCAAGTGAACATTCCTGGGTGGAGTCCAACGATGCCGCAGCCACCGAAGCCGTTGGGTTGCGTGAAGTTGCGTCAGCGGCGTCGAGGGCGAAGTTGCGTACTCCGTTGGAGATTTCCCAGTGTTTGGAAGTCATGCCCGCTAACGGAGACCGTGCGGTAACCGAATCAGCGCCCATTGTTTGGCCGCTAGTGGAGGGGAGCTTCAACTTCGCTTCCGGATTTGGCATGAGGTTCCACCCAGTTCTTGGATACAGCCGCCTGCACGCGGGCATTGACCTGGCGGGGCCGCTGGGAACCCCCATTTTCGCGGCATCCGATGGCGTTGTTCTTGAATCTCACCCGGAGGAAGGCACCGGCTACTGGATTCGTATCCAGCACGAAATGCCGGACGGCACCACCTACTACACCGGCTACGCGCACATGTACGCTTCCGACGTTTTGGTTAAGGAAGGCGACAAGGTCAGTGCCGGCCAGCAGATCGCATCCATTGGTAATACCGGAACCTCAACGGGACCGCACCTGCACTTTGAAGTCCATGACTCCTCGGACACTCCGATTGATCCTGCAGCTTGGCTTGCAACCGTGAACGCCCGCCAGCCGGGCGAAGGTTGCGAATAGTTCAGCACAAATCATCTAAGAAGCTTCACATGTACCGAGTTCCTCATCGAGGCCCCGCCCTCGTAATTGCACACCGCGGTGGAGCGTTACTTGCACCTGAGAACTCGTGGGAATCCCTTGAAAACTGTGACCAGCTGGGTTTTCACCTGGTTGAATCTGACGCTCACCTGACAGCGGATGGTCGAGTCGTACTGATCCACGATCCCGTCCTCGAACGCGTATCTGACGGTTTTGGTCCCGTCGCGACGCACACGTGGGATGAATTAAAGGACGTTCGTATCAATGGTTCCGAAAGGGGACCAGTTCTTTTGGAGGACGTGCTCCTGGCATTTCCGCACCTGCGCTTAAATTTGGATGCCAAGGTCGAGGCCGTGTGGCGTCCGATGGTGGACATCCTCCGCAAGCACGACGCGACTGATCGAGTTTTGTTGGCGTCTTTTGATTCTTCTCGGCTTGCCCGCATTCGCGAATATGCGCCTGAGTTTCAGACGTCGCTTGGACAAAAAGAAGTTGCGCGTCTAGTACTGGCTTCGAAGGCGGGGATTATTGATGACCGTCTGGGGCTTCGCTGGCGTAGGCAGCACATAGTTGCCGCGCAGGTGCCGCTCAAGTTCGGAGCGATCCCGATCGTGAACAAGCGCTTTGTCGCAACCGCGCACCACATGGGCATCGCCGTGCACGTGTGGACTGTGAACGAGCCCGAGGAGATCGTAGCCGCCCTCGAAATGGGAGTCGATGGGATCATTACGGATCATCCGGTGCTTGCCCGCGAAATCATTTCCGCCCGCCGGTCGGCGGGGGACAGGTGACG
>DUQT01000180.1 GCA_012837655.1 Actinomyces sp.
ACAGGCTGTTCATCTGCCGACAAGGGGGCAGGCCAGGACACTGATCAGGGTGTCGACGAACAGAACTCAGAGGTCGTAGTAATCTCCTACGACTCGATGGACATCCCAGAAGATCTCATCGCCCAGTTTAAGGAAGAAACCGGCTACGACCTCAGCGTCAAACAGTTGGGATCGGGCGGGGAACTCGTGAACCAACTAGTTCTTTCAAAGGACAACCCGATGGGTGACGTCGCATTCGGCGTCGACAACTTGTCCGTATACCGCGCCGTTGAACAGGGCGTTTTTTCCGAGGACGCTCCTGAGCTTGACGATTGGGCAAAAGACCAGCAGATTGACGGAGCTCCCGGCCTCGTACCCTATGACCAGGGCGATGTTTGCATCAACGTTGACCACGAGTGGTTCAAAGAAAACGGTGTTGACGAGCCAGTCACTCTTGAAGACCTTGCCGACCCGAAGTACAAGGATCTTCTGGTTGCGATGAACCCAACTTCGTCCTCGCCGGGAATGGCATTCTTTGCCGCAACGGTGGGCGCGTTTGGTGACGACTGGACCGGATACTGGGAGAAGCTTCGCGACAACGGCGTGAAAATCACCAAGGGATGGTCGGACGCATTCAGCGTTGATTACACCGCAGGGGAAGGCGAGGGCGATCGTCCGCTCATGGTTTCTTACGCGTCGTCGCCGGCCTACACGGCTAATGATGACCTGACTGAATCCAGCACGGGAGCCCTATTGGATACCTGCTTCCACCAGGTCGAATACACCGGCGTGCTCGAGGGCGCGAAGAACCCCGAGGGCGCAAAAGCCTTCATTAATTTCATGCTGCAAGTTCCGCAGCAGGAGCTGATTTCGGAAGCCAACTACATGCACCCGATTAACCCGGAGGCTAAGGCTCCCGAGGCTCTGGAAAAGTTCGGCAAGATGGCGGACAACCCGCATCAGGTTGACGCAAAGACGATTTCGGAAAACCAGCAGGAGTGGCTGCTGGAGTGGACCGAAATCATGAGCAAGTAGCAACGTCCTCGAAAATCGAATGGACATGAAAACACGACGGGCGCCCGCAGATCGCGTCATCCCCCTGGTGGGATGGATTGTCGCGATCGGGGTGCCCGTCGTGTTTTTGGCTATCTTCTTCCTGCTACCGACAGGAACGCTGGTGGGGCGCGGATTCGTCGGGAGCGACGGCGCGCTGGATCTGTCTGGATTCGCGGACGTCCTAACCAGGCCGCGCACCTGGCGAATCATTTGGCAAACCATTTGGATGTCAACGGTTGCCACGATCTTGAGCGTGGCAATAAGCCTGCCGGCCGCTTGGATTCTTTATAGAACGTCGTTCCCCCTGCGCGGTGTGATGCGCGGGATAGTGGCGGTTCCTTTCGTACTCCCGTCCGTCGTGGTTGGCGTTGCGTTCCGATCGATTTTCGTCGAGGGCGGGCCGCTGGGCTCCCTGCAACTGGATGGCACGCACTGGGCGATCATCGTGGGCATGGTGTTCTTTAATTACTCTGTGGGAGTGCGAACCCTGGGGAACATGTGGGTGCGCCTGGACCCACGAGCTGAGGAGGCCGCAGCGGCGCTTGGCGCGCGACCCGTAAGAGTATTTTTCACGGTGACACTTCCGCGTCTGATGCCGGCGTTGGCTTCAGCGGCTGCAGTTATTTTCTTGTTCTGCGCAACGTCGTTTGGATTGGTGCTGATCCTGGGTGGCACGCGCACACAAACTGTTGAAACAGAGATTTATTTTCTAACCACCGGACTGCTGGACCTGAGGTCAGCGTCAGTCTTGTCGATCGTTCAGCTGGTCGTCATTGCGTTGGCCCTGTGGATGGGGTCCGTGGCGCGCAGGGCAGGTGCTACGTCCCAAACAATGCGCACTGACTTGGAGCCTCGCCCGATTACGCGGGCAGATTTTCCGGCCCTGATCGCGACGGCCGTGCCTGTTGCGGCGTTGCTGATTGCGCCGCTGGCGTACCTGGTGTGGAGGTCCCTGCACAGGTCCGGGGAGTTCACGTTTGCAAACTACACCGCCCTTTTCGATGCGAACGCAACGAAGTTCTTGCAAGATGCCGTGATCGTATCAACGTGGCGTTCAATCGAGATCGCCGCAGTCGCAATGGTTACAGCAGTGACCGTCGGAGTTCTTGTATCCGTAGTGGTCACGCGCCGCCCTCGAACAAAATTCGGCAAACGCGCACTTTCTGCATTGGACGCGCTGTTCATGCTACCGCTGGGAGTTTCTGCGGTCACGGTCGGATTCGGATTCCTAATCGCGTTGGATAAGCCGCCGATCGATTTGCGCGACTCGTTCTTCCTGATCCCAATGGCGCAGGCAATGGTCGCCATTCCGCTGGTAGTCCGCGTAGTCACGCCAGTGTTGGCGTCGATCGATCCGCGCCAGCGCGAAGTCGCAACCGTCCTGGGCGCCGGCCCCGCACGCGCGCTGGCAACCGTGGAGGGCCCCTACGTTTTGCGTTCACTCACGATTGGAGCGGCGTTCGCGTTTTCCATGTCACTGGGCGAATTCGGCGCCACATCCTTCCTGGCCCGCCCCGGCACCCAAACCCTGCCCGTCGCGATCTACCGACTAATTTCCGAACCGGGCGCAACCGAGCAGGGCATGGCGCTCGCGGCGTCCGTTCTGCTCGCATTCCTGGCGGGATCCGTAATGGCCGTCGTGGAAGCGCTAGCTGACCGCCGGTCCGTGCGCTCAGCGGCGCCCTCGTTCCCCGGGAAAGGCAGTCGCACACCCCTAGAGAGGAAATCACGATGACCGATTCCAGCCTCGTCCTCGACGGAATTGATGTGTATTACGGAGACGTTCACGCTGTAAAAAACGTGTCTATCACGCTGGAATCTGGCAAAATTCTGGCGCTACTGGGCGCGTCTGGGTCTGGAAAGTCGTCGCTCCTTCGCGCGATTGCGGGCTTGGAAAAGTCGAATGGGCGCGTAATTTTTGAGGGCGAGGACGTGGCTGACTTGCCCGTATATCGCAGGGGTTTCGGTTTGATGTTCCAAGACGGTCAGCTTTTTGGGCACCGAAATGTGGGGAGCAATGTTGCTTACGGTTTGAAGGGCCGACTGCCGAGGGATCAGTGGGATGCTCGCGTGAATGAACTGTTGGAAACGGTTGGTTTGCCGGGCTACGCGTCACGCGCTGTTTCAACGCTTTCGGGTGGGCAGGCGCAGCGGGTGGCGTTGGCGAGGGCGTTGGCTCCGCAGCCGCGCCTGCTGCTGTTGGACGAGCCGCTTTCAGCGTTGGATCGGGCTTTGCGTGAGCAGCTTTCAGTGGAGGTGCGCCAGATCGTTCATAGGTCGCACACGACGGCGATTTATGTGACGCACGATCAGGATGAGGCATTCACGGTTGCTGACACGGTCGCGATCATGCACGAAGGCAACCTGGCGCGGATTGGTACACCGCAGGACGTTTGGATGGATCCGCAAACGGTGACTGTCGCACGATTCCTTGGGTATGGGCCGATCTTGAACCCCGAGCAGGCTTCCCAGTTTGGTGTTCATGTACCCGACGGAAAGCTCCTGGCGTGTGGGCCAGACGCTTGGCGTCCTGCTGCAGAAGGCGACGCTGAGGGTGGTGTCGCTACGCGCATCGTTGAAGGACGAACAGTTCGCGGTGCTGAAGAAGTGCTGGTCGAATTCAGCGACGGCGTGACCGCGACCGTGTCGCTACCAATCGGAACAGACTTAGGAACGCGCCTCAACATCGCGCTAGACGATCGCAAGTGTGCTGTTGTGACCGCGTAACCGGTTAGTCAGGGTCTCGCTCCTGGCGTTCTTTGCGCTTCCCGACGTGTGGTTGAGGGCCGCGCAGAGAATCCCAGGAAAGGATGATCAGGGCAACCCAGATTATTGCTGTTCCGATCCAACGGCCAAGCTCCATGTGTTCGTTGAAGATCCACACGCCAATGATCAACTGCATGATTGGGGAAACGAACTGCAAGAGTCCAAGCACGGACAGCGGCAAAGTTTTCGCAGCAGTCGCAAACATGATCAGCACGACCACCGTGATCACGCCTGCCCCGAACAGCAACAGTAGGTGCCCGGTCAGTTGCCAGGCTGTGGCGCCCTCGGAAATCAACGTTTGTACGGACGTGTCACCGCGTACGATTAACCAGATGTAAAACGCGATTAGGAACGGGGAAACTGCCGCGGTTTCGATCGCCATTCCCGCGACGACGGGCACGTTACCGGAGATGCGTTTCTTAATGAGGCCGTAGATTCCAAAACTTACAGGCAACCCGATCGACACCCAGGGGATCGAGCCCAGCTGGATGACCATGACGACTATTGCGAGCGCTCCCAGCGACATCGCAACAATCTGCGGGCGGGTGGGGCGTTCGCCCAGAAAAACGATCGCCAGGAAAACGGTGAACAGCGGGTTGATGAAGTAGCCCAGCGCAGCGTTCACGGTTTGGCCGTTCAGGATCGCCCACACCCAAATCGACCAGTTAATGACTATCAACACGCCCGCGGCCAGCAGCGGAATCAGAGTCGACTTGTCGCTAATCAGCGGTCGAAGCTGTCCCCACCTGCCCGTCGTAGCCAGGAAAACTAGACAGAAAACCAGACCCCACACCGCGCGGTGACTAATCACCTCAAACGAACTGGCAGGCGCCATCAGCGCGAAATAAATGGGGAACAAACCCCACGAAACATAGGTTGCAAAACCAACGGCGAAACCGCGCCGCGACGTATTCACAGCTTCAGACATTCAATCCGATTCCTGAAAGAGCCCAATAATCACGCTCATTGTCTCAAATTTTCACGACGCAAGATTTTCGAGGGCGGTGCTGCGGCATGCATTAAGGCCCCGCCTGAAAACAGGCGGGGCCTTGAACCTGGCGTGCGCGCTACGTCAGAACTGCATGTTTCGACCTGGACGAGATCATGGTGGCGTCGCGCAACTGAGCGGCAGGCCGGACAAACGGGCCGGTGTGACTACTTAGCTAAGGTCGTCGGTTGAAATCCTGCACTCATCGCCCAGGCGCATGTCAGCGATCTTGCCCTCGTCGCGCAGTCGACGAAGTTCGGGTAGCACGCGGTCGCGCACACCCCACGGGTCGATGGTGTTGAGGTAGATGCGAGTACCGCCCTCGAAACCGGCCAAAGTGGAAATCCGCCACTTGATGAGTAGGCGCCAACGCATTGGCGACGCAATGTCGGGTGGGCGGTGGTACCACTCTTCGTTGCACGGCACGTCGCGACCGGTTGCCGCGTGGATGGCATGGACGAGGTCCGAGACGCCACGCATCTGCTCCTCAGTTGCTTCCCACGGGTTGTAGGACGGTCCCAGCGGCCAGATCGCGACGCTGGGGTAGCGGTGTCCAATCCCAGACAGGGCGACGGCGTGATCGTTCTGCGCCAGGATAAGGCCGCGCGTAACTGCGACCTTCATGATCTTTTCGTAGATTTCAGGGTCGCGACGCAGGCGGCCGAGTTCCGCATCGGTCTGCACCGAATGGGCGTCAATTGCGACCAGCTGTTTGTGCAGGTGATCAAACGACGCGCCCGCGGGCTTCAACCAGTTTTGGAAGCACGCAACGTAGCGCACGTTTTCGTTCAAACCGTAGAGGTCTTCCATGGCCTCGGCGGTGAACTTCATGTACTGGTAGTGCTCTTCCGGCGTCAGCGTGCCTGACGAAGCCAGTTCCGCCGTGGACTGTCCGCCGGGTTCGTAGTGATTTTTCGCGACGATGAGGTCGTGTCCCCCGGAGAAGAACCCCGAAGCTTCCGGCAAAAGCTGGGAATCATCCATCGCGTCGACTTCTTCGGCTGTCTTTCCCGAAGCCATGAGCCGCATCTTCACAACGCGCATTACGTGATCGTAGCCTTCAGAGCTTGCAAGATACTCAGCCATCCGCCGGTGCTCGGCCTCTGACGGCACGTGCCCGTGGTTCAAATGCCAGTACTTGTAGGAAACGATCTCAAACAGGTTCGGGATACGCCGAAATTCCGCGGTTGTCTCACTGAGTTCAGACGCCGAAAGTCCTCGAAGTTTCTGCCAGCTACCGTCCTCGTGACGCACAATTCGCGCTTTTTCGGGCGGTGTTTCAAGGTAGCGATTTTCGCAGAACGCGCAGTATTCGCCGTGCTTTTCGGGGTCGATGGGTTCAACGCTTTGCGTGGGGACTGTGAGAGGTCTATGTCCTCGACCTGGTACAGTCCAAACCTCCGTACCAGTGAGCATGTTCTTCTGTTTTACGGTTCCATCAGCCAACCGTTGGATGGCTTGATTATCTATTTGCTCTTTGGACATACCTCCACCCTAATGGACCAAACTGGAACCCGCCCGAAAAAGGTCCGCGAAATAGAGTTTCGTTGCAACAAAAATCCTCGCGCATATATTGCGCGAGGACGTGGCTGGCGTCTGAACGCCTAATTCCCACTGGTTTAGTTGGGAAGCTCTAGTTAGGGAGCCAGCCCTGTGCCTGCTCCTTCAGATCGCGGAGGATCTCAAGAGCTTCGTCGGCCTTATCCACCTGGACGAACAGGTGATCGCGATGGAATCCCGCCAGCGAGTTGCACGTAATTGAGCGTGCAGCCAGGGTCTGGGCGATCATCGCCGTGATTCCTACCGACTGGAGCGAGGAGGGGACGTCCAATGAAATTCGAGCGAATCGATTATCGGTTGGTAGGCCTGCTTCGATGGCGCGATCCTCTGAAATGACGATGGTCATTCCTTCGTATTCGCGCACTGTTGCGAACGGTTCAACACCTTCCGGAATTTCGTCAAGGGCTACGAAAACGTAGATGCCTTGAGTCTTCAACTCCATCGATGCAAGTACATGATCGAGAGATTTATTAGCTGTCATACCTGAACGGTATCGAAAAATACCGAAACTTTGACCCTGTGTCTCACGAGGTGACTAGAACCGTGGTTGTCCGCAAGAACATAACGTTTTCTCAACGTTCGCGCCGTGAAAACCGGGTAGTTGTGTGCGTCGAAATTTCAGCCTTGAGTGAACTTGGCTCAATTTTAGTTGGCACTCGAGGGGTAAGAGTGCCAATATAGAAGTGTTAACAGATTTACAGACCAAATGGAGGTTGTGAAAATGGTTCGCTACTACGATCCGCTACGCGATATGAACCGTCTGATGGACGCAGCTTTCCGTCAGGCTCCGACATCGCCGTCGATGCCGCTGGATCTTTACCGCAAGGGTGAAAACTACTACGCACAGATTGATCTGCCCGGCGTAAATCCTGAAACCATCGATATCGATGTTGAGGACCGCACCCTCACCGTTCGCGCAGAGCGCGCCGGTGTTGAGGGCGAAGACATGGAATGGCTAACCCACGAGCGTCCGGTTGGCACCTTTGCTCGTCAGCTAACCCTGGGATACGGCGTCGCCCTCGACAAGATTGAGGCCGACTACGCCGATGGCGTCTTGACGCTAACCTTCCCGGTTGCGGAAGAGCTGAAGCCGCGCAAGATTCAGGTTCGCCACAAGGATGATGGAAAGACCATCGAAGCTGAGAACAACTAAGAACAACTGAAGCTGGGGCTTGGCCCCGCTCCTAGATGCTCTAAATGGCGATTTGCTTGCCGCAACTATGATGAGGCGGTTGCGGTAGGTGATAGCTAAGAAGTGGTCTCGACTCGAAAACT
>DUQT01000181.1 GCA_012837655.1 Actinomyces sp.
ACATTTGGCGCGTGAAGGTGGACGAGTTAACTACTTTGCAGGCTTCCCGAAGGGATCCACTTCGGTGATGGAGCCGAACCTGATCCACTACAAGGAACTTTCCGTAACGGGTGGCTCAAACGCACGCCGCCGCGACGTCACGCGAGCAATCAAGATCTTGGAAACCGGCGCAATCGACGTGGATGCCATCGTCACCCACGAGTTCCCGCTTTCAAAGGTTCACGACGCATACGACGCCGTCAACAACCGGCTGGGCGTCAAGATCGCGGTAGTGCCCGACTAGGTAGTCGATTACGGGTTTGGCCAGGGGTTGGTCTTACAGCCCTTGAGGTCCAGGGTTTGTTGCAGCATGACCGGGGCGAGTTCACCTCGTCCCGGGCAGGTTGCGTGACCGTTACCCAGGGCGTGGCCGACCTCGTGGGAAATAACGTACTGGCGGTATTCGTCCAGTGTTCCGCCGGCCTGCAGGAATGGGCTGGCGCCGTATGCCCAGCGTTCAATGTTAATAACCGTGAATTCGTCGCGGTTGCACGAGGTCTGCCCCATCGTCTGTAACGGCGCACAGAGTTCATCAACCAGGTTCGGTGAAGCAAGCACAATTCGCGTGTCCGCCTTGGCGGGATCCGCTACCTGCTGGAAGTTTCGCCCCCATCCGGACGGGTTGTTGAGTGTCTTCGAGACCTCGCGCGCAAACTCATCCGCATCAACCGGCAGGCCCTCATCGACCTCAATGGTGTAGGTGAATTTCGCGCCCTCACCGGCGGTTAGTCCTTCCGGTGGCTCGACCACGACTGGTTTGCCAATGCCCTTACCTGTGACGTCAGTGGAGGTCAGTCCTCCAGAAAGCGTCTGCGTTGGACGTGGGTCAAAGATGCGCCCTCGGGAACCTTCTTTGCCTATCGCAACGAAACGCTGCGACGACGCGCCCGTTAAACGGTTGGCGTTCGCGACTGTGGCGATGACGTCCTTCATGGAGGTTTCGGGCGCGACCGGCACGAGCGGACCGTTCGAACTTCCGGCGGCCAGGATCAACGAGGCCGGGTCGTCTGAAGCGGCGAGTGACGTCATCGCAGTGGAATCGACCGCGCGTGTGGACGCGGCGTTCAGCGCGATGGAGGTGATTGAGGATCCGGTGTAGGAACTCTTCTTGAAGTCGCCCGACACGGCGTCAAGCAAAGAACGGTCGAGGGAGCCCACGCCGACGACGAACTCGGGGGAGATCGCTTCGAGCGTGTCCTTGACGTCCCGCGCGTTGTCCTTGTTCACCAGGACGACGGGGCCGCTTCCAACGGAACCCGCGATCGCCGCGAGCGGCATGATTGTAGCCATCGGCTGGTCAGCGTCGATTAGGTACGCACGGCGAGGATTATCCGGATAGAGGTTCTGCGCTACCTGCAACGACGTGTGTACGGCATCATCGCCAGACCAGGTCTGTGCGGTGACGTCGACGGGGTCCTCTGTGGAAAGGTTGTCGTGCGCCGTCTGCGACGCGGCCACCGCGGAATCTATCGCGGAAGTCTGAACCGACGCCTGGCCGCCAACCGCGACCACGGTGTGCGGGCGAAGACGACCGATTTCAGCGACCGTTCGTTCATTAATTTCCCCGGCAGAATCAGTGAAGAGGACGGGGCCCGGACGCTGCGATTTCACGGCCGCAACAATACCCACGGACACTGCGGGGTCGTACGGGTTAACTAGGTAGACCGTTTCTGCGGTGTCGGGGAAGTCGCGCCAGGATGAGCTAAGCGAGGCCTCTACGGGGTCCTCGTCGTAACGCACCATCTTGATGTCGCCAGAAGGGTTTGAAGCGACAACAACAGTTTTCACGTTTGCGTCGGCAAGGCCAGAGCTTGCCAGGTTGGCGTCCACTACGCTCGCGTTGGAAACGCCTGAACTCGCCAGGCTGGTGCCCGTTATGCCCGCACCGGTAACGCTTGCATCAGCGATACCGGCTGAAGTTGTGGCTCCCATTGCGCCGGCGGGGATCATTGAAAGGGGTAGCACCAAAGCCGCCCCCGCGATCAAGGGGCGGAGTGTCTTAGACCGCTTGAAAACCATAGAGCGGTTACTCCCCTTCCCACACTTAAGTAGCGAAACAAAAGAAGCTACTTTGCGAATATCAACTCGCCACACTCAGTCGTTATGAAACTGTAACCATAACGCCTGAATCTAAATCATAACGCCGCCAAGGACCCCTTTTCCACCTATTGACTCCAATTTTGGCGTGCCATTTTTATGGGCCACGTCACCAAAATCAAACCTCAACTTTACCAAACGTTAACAATTCGATTCCAGTGTCCAACTAGCCGCCAATCACCGCTAGTTTTCAGCCAGGCCCTGCGCATCTTCCAGCAACGGCACCGGCCACCCGAAAGCGGTGCCTCTCCGTGGCCGATACCAACCGCGTAGTGCACAGCCCTACTCGGCGGCCAGATCAACCATGTACTTGAAGACGCGTGCCCCGTCGGCTCGCAGGCCGTCGTGCTGGTATTCATTCGTGACCCAGGGGCGGATGTTCGCAAGCTCCGCGGTTGTCAACGAAAGCGGGGTCGGAACAAACATGTCTTCGTAGTAAACCGCGGCGGCTCCAGGAACCTCGTTTTCAGATAGTTCCTGCGGGCAGTACACAGGCTCCCAGTCGGTGAATTCCGCCAGCTTGTGCGCCAACTCGCGCATTGGGCGAAGCGCGGGATCCTCATCGAAGATGAACGGATAAATGTGTTCGCCAGTCAGATAGATCGGATCGTCGGAGTTGTAATCCGGTTCAGGTGCAAAACCCTCCGAGACGCCAGAACCGACCTCGTCCAATAAACGCGAAGCTGCCCACGACGTTGGCTGCCCCTTTAATGTGGGTGTCGCGCCGGCGTAAATCGTTTCGTGAAGGAGGGCGTACATGGGTGAGTCGCCCATGGAAACTTGGCGGGCGACCATGTCTAGGAACTGCGTGTTTAGGCGCTTTTCGCCGCGGACGGTTACGAACGGGCCTTCGAAGAAGTAGTGCAACTGGTCGAAGCCGGTCGTGGAGCCCAGTAGCATTCCGAGCATGCGCAGGCGGCGGGGGCTGAGGCGCTCGCCGGTGGGGAGGATTTCTTCGTGCGTGTCGAGGTGCTTCAACACGTCACGCAGCATGACGCGGTCGGCCGGGTAGCGGTCGAAGTAAACCTGGTTGCGCGCGGCGGTTGCGCGGTAGGTGTGGCGGTAGATTTCGTCGACGCTGACCAGGCCCGGCAGGCCGCCGGTGAAGTAGACCTGGGACAGGCCTTCGGGGTGGCGGCTCAGGTACGTCGTGTTGATGAAGCCGCCGTAAGATTGGCCAAGGCTCGCCCACGGCTTGCCGCCGTTAATGATCGCGCGGAGCCTCTCTGCGTCCTCCACCATCGAATCCGCGCGGAAGTGTTTGATGTAGTTCGCCTGGTCGTCGACCGTGTCGAACTCGGACAGGGTCAGCGCGTCTAGGCGCGTGGACAGGCCGGTTCCGCGTTCGTCCATGAGGATCACGCGATGCGTCTTGAGGGCCTCCCCGATCCAACCGTCCCTGAAATTACCGGGGCGAGGCGCCCTTCCACCCGGGCCGCCCTGCATGAAAATAATCGCCGGCTGATCCAGGCTGGGACCGTTACTATCCAGCGTGATTTCGCGGGCAAACAGGTCAATCTGCGGCCCGTTCGGGTCGTCGTAGTCCAGCGGCACGCGCACGCGATGTTCCGTTACGTGCACGCCGTGCTGCAGGTAGGTTGTGCACGTGTGGTCGATTTCCGAGGGCGGTGCGGGCACCTCGTACTGCTTCACCGGATCTGCATTAGTGGCACGCTCCGCGTCAACAGTCGGGTTCGTGGTTGTGCCTTTACTGTTCTTGGTTGCGGGGCGTCCGGATTGCGCCTGATTGCTGTCGGTAACGCCTTGGACATCATCAGAGGCTTGTCGCGCGTTATGCCTGGATGTCGTCGCGGGGCGCCCAGCTGATGCCTGGTTGCTGTTGGTTGCGGGTTGCTCAGCCTCGTCCTCGTTGATTGAAAATAGGGACGGTTCATCTTCGAAAAGGGAAGGTTCTGACGCTGGCGCAGGGTCGTCAGATTGCGCGGTTGCATCGCCGTCACCCGCGGAGCGGACTTCTTCAGCCGTAGCATTCGCCAGCTCCTGACCACCAGCGGTCCGCGCCGCGAACCCGGGGCCGGTGTTGATTTCGCGACCGTCGCGGATAGCTTCGGAGGCGCCGCGAGCGTAATCGTCGGCTTTCTCGTTCATTTCGTGGTCGGCATGACCGCGGACCCATTCGAATTTGACGCGGCGGCCC
>DUQT01000182.1 GCA_012837655.1 Actinomyces sp.
ACTTTGATAGGGGTTCGTTTCGGTTTCCGCATTTGGGTGACTGTATGCACGACGGGCAGCCGTCTTCACACGGACAGTCTTCGATTACTTTCATGGTTGCCTGCACCCACTCCTGAGCGTGGTTCCAGGCGTGCTCTGCGAATCCTGCACCTCCGGGGTAAGCATCGTGAACGAAGACGGTTGGTTTCATGGTCTGCTCATGGTCAGCAGTTGATAAGCCGCCCAGGTCCCACCTGTCACACGTTGCCAGTAGGGGAAGGATTGCGATGGATGCGTGCTCCACTGCGTGAAGTGCGCCCGGCAGGTCGCTTGCGGGAACGCCCAACCTGTTTGCCGTGGCTTCTTCGATCTGCCACCAGACGCTCATTGTTGGGAGTTTTTCAATTGCCATGTCCAGCTTTGTGTTGGAAATGAACTGCATTCCCGGAAGTCTGAGGGTGTCAAAATCTGTTACCTGAGATTCTACTTCGACTTCGCCAAAGCTCCAGCGGATCACACCGTCATCGGAAGTCCAACTGTCCGCCTCGTTCAAAATCTGAACTGATGTTTGAACCGTGGGTCGGGTTCGCAGGTCGGTGACGACGGGGCGGACCAGGGCAACGCGCGCGCCGCCTGATCCGATTCGGGTTACTACGCCACCGGCGATTCGGGGATCTTGGGTCAGTTCGGTTACCTGGTAGGTGCGTCCTTGGTGAACGTAGATTGCGCCGGGGTGTACTTGCGCGTTTGCCTGATCGGAGGCGACGGTACCGATGACTGTGCCGGTGGATTCTTCGACGACCTGCACTTCGCCGGAGGATCCGCGCAGGTCTGTAAGGTCTTGGGCTCGCATTGGCAGGGCTACGTTCCAGTACCATCCGCTGGAGCGTTTGCGCAGGTAGCCTTCTTGGGCGAGTGCGTCAAAAAGTTGGGTTGAATCGAGGCCGAACAAAGCTGCGTCCTCGGCGGTCAATGCTTTTTCGGACGCCGCTGCGCATAGGTGCGGTGTCATGACGTAGGGGTTGGCGGGGTCGAACGTGGTGGCTTCGACTTCGCCGAGGATTTGGTCGGGGTTGTGTATCAGGTACGTGTCGAGTGGGTTATCGGAGGCGATGAGGACTGAAACGCCCTGGGCTCCCGCGCGTCCGGCTCGGCCAACCTGCTGCCAAAGGGATGCGCGCGTTCCGGGCCATCCCGCGGTGATCGTCGCGTCCAAACCGGACACGTCCACGCCAAGTTCCAGGGCGTTCGTGGTTGCGAGTGCGTGCAGCGAGCCGGTTCGCAGGGAAGTTTCGAGTGCGCGACGCTCTTCGGGAAGGTAACCCCCGCGATAGGACGCGACTGAAGACATTAGTTGAGGTGCTCGCATTGATAGCAGGTCACGCGCGTGAGCAGCCACGGATTCTGAGGCGGCGCGAGAACGCACGAAAGTAAGTAGCCGTGCTCCGCGTTGAACCATTTCTGCAAGCAAAATCGCGGCCTCCGAGGTCGCTGATCTGCGCTGCATTTGGGCAAGCAGGACGCGGGTTTCTTCGCCTTCGGCTTCGATGGCTGCGAGGAACTCTTCGATGGGAACTTCAGCGGGAGCCAGGAAAGCGGGTTGCCACAGCACGAGGTCTTTCGAACCGGCGGGGGAGGCGTCCTCGGTTATTGAAACGATGTCAACGTCTTCAACGCCGATCAGGCGGGCGGCTGATTTTTCCGGCTCGGAAATGGTCGCGGACAGCATGATGACGGTCGGATCCGCGCCAAGTGACCGTGCCAATCGAAGTAGGCGACGAAGGACGAGGGCGATGTGGGCGCCGGTTACTCCACGCCAGTAGTGCATTTCGTCGATGACGATGTATTTGAGGCCGGAGAGGACGCGTGTCCAGCGCTGATGGCCGGGAAGTAAGACGTGGTGCAGGTAATCGGGGTTCGTCAAGATGACGTCCGCGTATCCGCGGGCCCAGTCTTTAGCTTCGCGGGCGGTGTCGCCATCCGCGGTTCCCAGCCGAGCGGATAGTGGTTTAGGTCCAGCGTTGATCAGTTTTTGCAGGGCGTGCATCTGGTCAGCCGCCAGGGCTTTGGTTGGCGCTAGGTACAGGGCTGTGGGGCGCCGCCGGTATTCGGATAGGCGCGTGCCAGTGTCGTCCTCGATCGCGGAAAGGATGGGTAGCCAAGCGGCAAGTGACTTGCCGGATCCAGTTCCGGTTGAAATCACGGTGTGCCAACCGTCCGCGACAGCATCGGCCGCTTGAACCTGGTGAAGCCAGGGGCGCGCAATGCCGGTGGCCCCGTAGTGCTCGATGACGTTCGGGTGAGCCCAATCGGGCCAATCCGCCAGTTCTTCTTTTCGGCCGGGAACGTGGACAACAGTGACCAGGCGATCACTGGTTCCGGAAATGCCCTTCAGCATGTCCAGGAGCCGGCTCGCCATCGAGTCTGCCTTTGCACCCGCCATCGTTAACCTCCAGTACTAACAATATGACGAGGCGCGGACATTAATTCAGAGAGCCACTCCGGCCCTACAATCCGAAGGCAGCGCCCTTTCCGTCTTCAGAGCCGGTCTGCCCAGACATTTGCTGTCCAACCGTTTCGGCAACGCTTTGCATGAAGTTCATGCCGTCCATGCCGGCGGCAACGCCCGCGGAAATGTTGTCCAACAACTGGGCGTCATTCATGCCGGCTTCGACTCCGCAAATGTAGTCCGCAACCACCTGGATGAAGCCGTCGTGGATGAGCGTGTAAATGGTGGGGAAGTAGCGCTCGCGGTTCCACTGGTCAGACGCCGTGAACATCGCCGACATGGCCTGTGTAGACATCTGTAGCTCCGACGTCCACATAATCCGAATCGACAGGAACTTCCCCGCGGAAGTGAAGGTGAACAGGAACGGGAAGCCGGAGAAATCAGCGACGCCGACCTCGCCCTCTTCAATCATTTCCAACGACGTTCCCATTGATTCGACGACCTTGGCGATTCGTTCAAACGCGACGGGTACGGGAACGTCCGGGTCGTCGGGGACGGTGTAAATGTTGGAAGTCATTAGGCCTCCTCCCAGTCAACAAGCTGCGGGACGGCTTCGGCGACGTCCTGGAAGAAACCGATGACCATGGTCAAGGCGACTTCGTAAAACTCGGTTAGTTGCGCAGCCGTCGCACCTTTTGAAACAACCAGGTTCGTTTCAGCGCCGAGGCCGAATCGGCGATTGTCTTCGAAAGGCATCAGGTACGCCTTCGGGCCGGACCGCTGAACGTTGCACATGTGCACCTGCTGGGCGAGTGCGGCGAAACCCTCGTCATCGGTTGCAACTCCGCGCCACTGGCCGCGAATCTGCAGGATTGACGGGTTCGAAAAGCCGAGGAAAATGATGGCGGATTCGGTGGGGAACATGAGTTCGTGCTCACCGTGTTCGTGGTATTCGAATCCTTCTTCGGACTTGTCTAGTTCACACAGGAATTTCTTCACCCGCTCCCTCGTGACGGGGGTGGGTACTTCAAGATCAGTCACGCACATCGCCTTCCTGTAACTAAATGCATACGAAAACTTTAATAACTGTCTCCAGATTAGGTGAGCTCCAGTTAAGTCGCGCGTCGAGACTGCGGCTTGGATACGTGAGTGAGATGATGGAGCACTGCAGGGTGTAAAGGAGGCAAGTCGTTTGAGTACTCCCATTCAGGAGCCCTTACTTACGGCTAACTGGCGTCGCACGACGCGGGTTTTCCTTACCTTTTTCGCGCTACTTTTGTTTCTTATTTTGGCGATCGTTGGCCTGTTTACCAGGCAGGGGCAGGCGTTTGATCAACTCGTTCTAGACGTTGCCATGCGCGGCCAAGCTTCCGTGGAATGGCTGACGGAGGCCCTCACCCAGTCAGTCACGATCATTACCGTTGCGGTGACCGCCGCGTTGGCGATGCTCGTTGCCGCTATTCGAGGGCGATTCGCGCTGGCTGTCCGCGCAGGCGTGATGGTCGTGGGTGCGAACCTGATGACGCAGGTTTTGAAGTCGTTTCTGATCAGCCGCCCCTACATGGGCATCGGCTTTGACCTGCCGAACTCGTTCCCATCCGGGCACACAACCGTTTTGATGTCGCTCGCCCTCGCGCTCGTTGTCGTAACGCCACGCCAGGCCCGCACAATCGTCGCCTTCATCGCCTCGATCGTTGTTGGCGCAGCAATCGTCGTGATCGTCATGTCGGGCTGGCATCGCCCTTCCGACGTGATCGGTGGAATCCTCGTGTCGTTCATGTGGGCGATGGCGCTGGCACCGCAGGAAGACCCATCGCCGTACCGCGACCCCCTCAACACGGGTTCAATCGTCACCTCTGGCGTGGTAATACTTGGCCTGATAGCCGCCCTGGTTATCGGATACGACCGTTTAGAAATTGTGATTAACGAGGTCGCAGCTGGCGTCTCAACCCAGGCTGTGATGGCAACTCATTCCACAGCTTCAGTAATCTATGCCGCCGGAGTCTGCCTTGGTCTGGTGGCCCTGTCCATGCTCGCTATAAACACGGTGGTTTACCTCCAGACCGGCAGAAACCGGGGCATGAGGTAGAGGCTACTCGGCGTTCTATTCAGCGTTCGCCTAAGTGTGCTACCTGGCGTGATTCTAGGCGTTCTTCTTGGTGGACGCGGTTGCGTCACGCCAGATGTTGATGCCGGCTTCCACGGCGTACTGATCGATGAGCTCGATTTCGTCATCGGAGAAATCAAGCTTCTGGATAGCACCCAGGTTGTCCTCAAGCTGTGCAACTGAAGACGCGCCAATCAGCGCGGAGTCAACGCGGTGACCATTCTGTTCGCGAAGCACCCAGGAAATCGCCATCTGCGCCATGGACTGGCCGCGGTCACGCGCAATCTCGCTGAGCTTGCGGACGTGATCCAGGTTTTCCTTTGAAAGCATGTCCTTGGACAGCGACTTGTTTGAAGCTGCGCGAGACCCCTCCGGAATACCATCCAGATAACGGTCGGTCAGCAGCCCCTGAGCGAGCGGCGAGAACACAATCATTCCCATACCCTGATCCGCGCAGGTCTCAATGAGGTTGGGCTCGCCCTCTTCAATCCAACGATTCATCATCGAATACGACGGCTGGTGGATGGACAAGGGAGTGCCCAGGTCGCGCATGATTTCCTGCGCCTTCGCGGTGTCTTCCGCGGAATAAGACGAAATGCCGGCGTAGAGGGCCTTTCCGGACTTCACTGCCTGGTGTAGCGCCATCATGGTTTCTTCCAGATCCGTATCCGCGTCCGGGCGGTGCGAGTAGAAGATGTCAACGTAGTCCAGGCCCATGCGCTCCAGCGACTGATCCAACGACGCCAGCAGGTACTTGCGCGAACCGCCAAATCCGTACGGTCCCGGCCACATATCCCAACCCGCCTTCGACGAAATAATCAGTTCATCGCGGAACGGACGCAGGTCTTCTTTAAAAATGCGTCCAAAGTTCTTTTCCGCACTGCCGTACGGTGGACCGTAATTATTTGCGAGGTCGAAGTGGTTCACGCCCAGGTCAAATGCGCGGCGAATGATGTCACGCTGCGTTTGGAGCGGCTTATCGTCGCCAAAGTTGTGCCATAGTCCCAGCGAAACAGCTGGAAGCTGCAGACCGGTTTTAGCTAGGCGGCGGTAGACCATCTTTTCGTAGCGGTCCTCCGCGGGCTTATACATATCCGAGTTGTCGGTGCGAATCCACATATTTTCCTCTCTGCCTTTTCAGGACTTTAGGGATGGGATATTTTCACGGACGTCCCCATTTTATAGCCAGCTAGCAGAAGAATTCAGAGAGTGCGGGCAGACACGCCCTCGGGAATATAAACAATATTTTGACGTAGGAATTAAGTCCTACGAAACGCCGAAGATATACGATTTGCCCCTGTATCTAGTAGTTGCAAGGATGTAATTACCCAATATGTAGTGGTTCCGTTTTAGAGTGTTTATCGGCAATGAATGACACTCAATGACGAGAAAACGGGAAACCGCCCCCAAATTTAACCACCCCAGGAGTTCTCATGACGCAACCTGCGAATGCCGCACGGCCCGAATATCACGTGGATGCCATCTCGACGATCGAGGAATACCTGGATCAGTCCGACTGGCGAGTAAACGCAAACGCTAACCAGGATTACTCGGTTGGCGGACTCATCTTGAACACTGCGGGCAAGATGGTTGCGAACTACTGGCTCACAAGGGTCTTTACCCCCGAGGCCGGAATGGCACACCGCGAGGGTGACATCCATATCCACGACCTTGACATGCTGTCCGGATACTGCGCGGGCTGGTCGCTGAAGCAACTTCTGCAAGAGGGATTCAACGGCGTCACCGGAGCGATTGCGTCCGCTCCGCCGAAGCACTTTTCTTCCGCCTGCGGCCAGATCGTGAACTTCCTGGGTACCTTGCAAAATGAGTGGGCGGGCGCGCAAGCGTTCTCCAGTTTCGATACCTACATGGCTCCGTTCATTCGTCTGGACAACATGGAGTACGAGGACGTCGTCCAGAACATGCAGGAGTTGATCTACAACCTGAACGTGCCTTCGCGCTGGGGTTCGCAGTGTCCGTTCACGAACCTGACGTTCGACTGGACCTGCCCGGAGGACCTGAAGGACGAATACCCGCTCATTGGCGATGAGGTATGCGACTTCACCTACGGTGAACTCCAAGAAGAAATGGACATGATCAACCGTGCGTTCATGGAGGTCATGATTAACGGCGATGCGGACGGTCGCGTATTCACCTTCCCGATTCCGACGTACAACATCACGCCCGACTTCGACTGGGACACCGAAAACGTCGACATGCTGTTTGAAATGACAGCGAAGTACGGCCTGCCCTACTTCCAGAACTTCCTAAACTCGGACCTGGATCCGGGCATGATCCGCTCCATGTGCTGCCGTCTGCAGCTGGACCTGCGCGAACTACTGAAGCGCGGCAACGGCCTGTTTGGATCCGCAGAGCAGACCGGATCGGTCGGCGTAGTCACCATTAACATGGCTCGCCTGGGCTACCTGTACGCCTCCGATGAAGAAAGGCTGATGACCCGCCTCGATGAGCTGATCGACCTCGCTTCTGACACTTTGGAAAAGCGCCGCAAGGTCGTCCAGCACTACATGGATAACGGCCTGTTCCCCTACACCAAGCGCTACCTGGGAACTCTCGAAAACCACTTCACGACGATTGGCGTGAACGGTATGAACGAGATGGTTCGCAACTTCACGCTGGACGCACACGACATCACCGACGATTTCGGTCACGACATGTCGGTCCGCATCCTTGACCACATCAACGAGCGCATGGTGCAGCTACAGGAATCCACCGGAAACCTGTACAACTTGGAGGCCACTCCGGCAGAGGGCACGACCTACCGCTTCGCTCGTGAAGACCAGAAGCGTTTCCCGACCATCATTCAGGCGGGCACGAAGGAAGCTCCGTACTACACGAACTCCTCCCAGCTTCCGGTGGGCTACACGGAAGACCCGTTCGAGGCCCTCGAAATGCAGGAAGAGCTGCAGGGCAAGTACACGGGCGGCACGGTGCTGCACCTCTACATGGGCGAGCGCGTGTCTTCCGCCGAAGCCTGCAAGCAACTGGTTCACAGGTCCCTAAAGACGTTCAAGGTCCCCTACATTACGATCACTCCGACCTTCTCGATTTGCCCGACCCACGGCTACCTGGCCGGCGAACACTTCGAATGCCCCAAGTGTGCAGAGCGCGGCCGCGAAACCGCGTGCGAGGTCTGGACGCGCGTAATGGGCTACTTCCGCCCGGTAACTTCCTTCAACGAAGGCAAGCAGTCCGAATACGCCGAACGAACCATGTTCACCGAGGCCGCCGCAGCCAACCACGGGCCGCTGGTTTCACGCGTGCTCGGCAAAGTTGAAGCGAACGCTTAAGTGACTGACACGTTACAGCTCGCGGGCATCCAGCCGATGTCATCCGTGGACTGGCCAGGAAAACTGGTCGCCACGGTGTTCGCGCAAGGATGCCCGTGGGCGTGCGGATACTGTCACAACCACGCGATCATCGACTGTCAAACCCCGGGAATCCTGCCGTGGGAAGAAGTCGTCGCGCTCATGAAGCGCCGCCACGGCCTCCTGGATGGAATTGTTTTTTCAGGAGGCGAGGCAACCCGCCAACCCGCCCTGCTGGACGCCGCCCGTGAAATTAAAGACATGGGTTTCGAAGTTGGCCTGCATACCGCCGGTCCATATCCGAGGGCGTTGCAACACCTGTTGGACGCCGGCCTGATCGACTGGGTGGGCATGGACATCAAGGCAACTCCTAACAATTATCCGGCCGTGGTGGGGCGTCCGAACTCTGGGGAGAAGGCGTGGAAATCGCTGCAGATCCTGTTAGATTACGCGCAACGGCATCCGGATTTTGACTATGAAATTCGACTAACTGCGTTTCCAAGTTCGCCAGGTGATGAACTTGAGGTCGCTCGCGGTTGTCGTGACGCCGGCGCAAAAACCTTCGCGCTGCAACAGGCGCGCCAGCTTGGGGCTCCCGAGGGTTTTGAAGCGCAGGCAATCGGCTGGGAAGACCAGTTCGACGCGCTTGCTAGAGACATCAAAAATCTGGGTTTTGAACGCCTAATTGTGCGCCGCGCGTGAGTGCCGGATCCAACAATTGGGGTGAGATCGCGCGGAAACCGTGGAATACTACTTTGAACAAAGTCCTTATCCGCGGCGAAAAGGAAAACTATGAACACGGATCCATCTGCTTCACGGCCGCAACGTGACCTGGTTGCGATCGCGTCGAATCCGAACACGGATCTTGAAATCCTGCGCACGCTCGCGTACGAATACCCCCATCTGCGCCCAGTGATCGCTCTAAACCCCTCGGCCTACGAGGGGCTCTTGCAGTGGCTGGGCGACCTTGGCGACGACAACGTGAACGCGGCCCTGCGACAGCGAAAGGAATCCGGGCCAGTTTTCCCATCCACCAATTCCGAGGGCGAGCCTGCAAACGGTAACGGTGACGGTGCCGCGGAAACCAACGGCTCCGATGAATCGGATGCGGGTGGCGAGGTCGAGTCCAGTGACAGCGCGGACGCTGCAGCCGACGGTGCTGGCGCAGCTGATGGGGCCGGAGCGGGTGCGACAACCGGCGGTTCCGGAGCAACTGGTGGGGCCGGTGCGGCTGATAGGGCAGGCACGGCTGATAGGGCCGACGAAACTGAAGTTATTTCCCCAGTTGCCGGCATGCCAGCAACGCACGTCCCTGCACGCGCAAACTCCGATGCAAAGGTAGCAGCCGCAACAGCGACAGGGACCGCAGGAACTCAACCCGATGAAAAAAAGAACCGCTCCACGCCGATCATAATTTCGATCCTGGCGCTGGTTGCAGTGGCCCTGGTTGGGCTGGTCATCTACTTTACGACCAGGTCACCCGCCTCCGAAGATGACCTCGCGGCCACGGAAGCTACCACACAATCTGAGGCAACTGAAGAGGCCACCGAGGCTCCAACAGAACCGGAAGAAACCACCGAAGAGCCAACCGAGCCCGAACTGAAGTACCCCGCACCCGACGGCACGGCCACGATCGAGCGTATCGCCGCCCCATCCGGCAACATCTTGTGCCAGCTTTCAAAGGACGCAGTCACCTGCACTGTCCTTGAAACCAATGATGGCGACGCGTTTGGCGAAAAGTGCTCCGACGGATCCGTGACCGTCCAAGCGACCGCAGAGGGCGTTGCTTTGAACTGTGACGCCAAGGTTTCTGCAGAAGGCATGGCTTCGGTTGATTACGGCAACTTTGGTCAGTTTGAAAACTTTGCTTGCGGCTCCCAGTACAACGGAGTCTCTTGCTGGAACCAGGAAACCGGCCAGGGCCTGGCAGTGTCACGTCAGGGTTGGACGAGCTCCGACAAGGGCTTCATCACCGAGGAATCCTACCCCTGGACCCAGTAGGGATTCAGAGCAGAACTTCGAGAAAGGCACGCTGATTGAAGAATCGGCGTAGCTTTTAAGAACCAGCACATCAACCAGCAGGTTATAGACAGTAGGGATTAGCAGTATGGCCAAGCGAGTAACTATGGCTGACGTGGCCAAAAAGGCCGGCGTTTCAACCGCAACGGTTTCGCTTGCGCTCAGTAGTACTTCCAGTCGAATCCCTGAAGTTACAGCGGAAAAGGTTCGCGCAGCCGCGAAAGAGCTCGGGTACCTTCCAGACGTAACTGCCCGCACCCTGCGCACGGGTAACTCCCAGCTGATCGGCTTCATTTCCGACGAGGTCACCGTTACCCGTTTCGCGTCCGCAATGGTGCGCGGAATCCTCGACGGTGCCGAACGAGCGGGCTACGACGTGATCATGACTGAAACTGGTCACGACACCGCCCGGTTCGAAAAAGCCATTCGCGTGCTGGAAGCGCGCGGCGTTGACGGCATCATTATCGGCATGATGGCATCGCGAAGCGTTCGCATCCCGAAACTGCGCCGGCAACTCCCGGTTGTAATCGTGAACGGCATCGCAGAAGGCCGCCACAGCGTGCTTCCCGACGAATATCGGGCAGGAACCGTCGCGGTCAACGAGCTCGTCTCAAATGGGCACCGCCGCATCGCCCTCATTGGTCGACATCCCCTGCAGCGCGGAGATTCCTTCACCGTTAACATTCCCGTTCGTTTAGCCGCGATTGACGATGCGATGTCCGAGGCCGGACTTGAGTTTGTCTACGAAGTTCAATCCGAGGTATGGGAGCCAGAGGTCGGGTATGACGCGACTCTGGAGATTCTGGATAACTCGGAGGGCGTGACTGCGATCTTGGCGGCTAACGACCGGCTGGCAACTGGCGTGTATCAGGCGTTGAAGGATAGGAACCTAAAGATTCCAGCCGATGTGTCTGTGATGTCGTTTGACGATGAAGATTTGGCGCGGATCGTGCGGCCGCCTCTTACAACTATGCGTCTGCCTTATCGAGAGATGGGGGAGACCGCTGTTAGCGAGCTGCTCGATCTAGTTAAGGGAAAGTCGATCGAGGAATCACCGACCCTTTTGACACTGCCGCTGATTCGGCGAACTTCTGTGGCGAAGCTTTAACTCAGGATCGCCCTCGAAACCCTTTTATGACAGTGAAAACGTGATCTTAACCAATTTTAGTTAAACGATTGACTAACGTTAACGTAGTCGCTATAGTTAATCGTGTAACCACTCGTTCAAAGGCGAAGGGGACGGTCATGTCTCAGTTTTCACAGTTATTCAAAAAGAACTCGTATCTATACGGTTCGGCCACAATCATGCTCTTCTTCATGTCGTGGGGTATCTGGTGGTCGTTTTTCCAGATCTGGCTGACTTCACCAACAGGTGGAATCCAGCTAAACGGTTCACAGGTTGGAACGGTCTACGCGATTAACGGCGCGGGCACCCTAATCCTGATGTTCCTCTACGGGGCGGTCCAGGACAAGCTTTACCTGAAGCGCACGCTCGTCATCATTGTTGCGGCAATCATGGCGCTGATCGGCCCGTTTGCACAGTTTGTATACCAGCCGCTACTGCAGAACAACTTCACGCTCGGCGCCGTGCTGGGCGGTGTGATCCTCTCGGCAGGTTTTGTTGGCGCGGTATCGCTGTTCGAAGCCTACGTTGAGCGAATTTCTCGCGTTCACGGCTTCGAGTTCGGCCAGGCCCGCATGTGGGGCTCGGTTGGCTACGCCATTGTTGCGCTGATCGCGGGCTTCATGTTCACCATTAACCCGTTCGTTAACTTCTGGATCGGCTCAGTTCTCGGACTTGTGCTGCTGCTAATCCAGGTGTTCTGGAAGACCGAAAGCGACGAAACCCAGGCCGCTATCACTCCCGACACCCCAACCGTTGCAGAGATGTTCGCCCTCCTAAAGGATTCAAAGGTTTGGGCAGTCATTGGATTCGTATTCCTGTCGTGGACTTTCTACACGGTTTTCGACCAGCAGATGTTCCCGGACTTCTACACGACGCTGTTCGCTGACCAGGCAACCGGCCAGCAGATGTACGGTGTTTTGAACTCGATTCAGGTGTTCCTTGAGGCCGCGATGATGGCTCTCGTTCCGCTGCTGCTGAATAAGGTTGGCGCACGCAACTCCCTGCTGCTGGGCGTTACCGTAATGTTCCTGCGCATCGGTATGTGTGCTGTGTTTGATTCTGCGATCCTGATTTCCGCAGCGAAGCTGCTCCACGCCATTGAGGTCCCGCTGTTCGTGCTGGGCATCTTCAAGTACTTCTCGATCCACTTCAACCCCGCACTTTCTGCGACCCTGTACCTGGTTGCCTGGAACCTGGCTTCACAGCTTGGAAACATCGTGCTTTCCAACCCGCTGGGCCGCCTGCGTGACTCGATTGGTTACCAGCCGACCTTCGCGATCATTTCCGGTGTCGCTCTAGTTGCCGCCGCATACCTGCTCATCTTCTTGAAGAAGGATGGGGAAGCCGTTTACAAGCCGGCTGAATCGCAGGTCATTTCACCTGAACCCGTCAAGTAAGATTCGTTGAACAAGCCTTTAAGGGGAACAAAGATGTCCATCAAAGAGCTAGCCGAGAACGCAAATCACAAAGACTTCGACTCCAAACGCCATCAGGAACTTCTGGATAAGGCGAATGAAGCCGTCGCCAACACTGATGTCGACCCGCGCTGGCACCCGCTGGTGCACGTGGCACCCAAGGCTGGGTGGATGAACGACCCGAATGGTGTTTGCTACTTCAACGGTCGCTACCACATGTTCTTCCAGCACTACCCCTACGGTTCTAAGTGGGGGCCCATGCACTGGGGGCACGCAACCTCGACCGATCTGGTCACCTGGCAGCGTGAAAGCATCGCCCTCGCCCCGTCTGAAAAATATGACGAGGACGGAGTATGGTCCGGCACTTCTTTGGTCTTGTCCGAAGGTGAGCTGGCTGTTTTCTACACCGGCAACCGGTGGGTGAACGGCGAGGATGATACAGACGGCAAGGTGCAGACGCAGTGCCTGGCGGTTTCAACGGATGGTCAGAACTTCACGAAGTTGGGCCCGATCCTTGAAGCGCCGGAGGGCGTTGAGGACATTCGTGATCCGAAGGTTTGGCGCGAAGCGGACCGCTGGTGGATGATCATTGGCGTTAGCGCTCCCGTTGAGGACGGGCCAAATAGGGGACAGGTTTGGCTGTACTCCTCGGACGACCTGATTGACTGGGAATTTGAGCGGGTTCTGTACGAGGATCCCGACCCACTGTGCTACATGGTTGAATGCCCGGACTTCTTTGAGATGGATGGCAAACGCGTGCTGGTTTACTGTCCGATGACGACCGCGCCGAGGCGTGGTTACGGCCAGCGCAATGGTCACAACAACGGCTACGCTGCGGGTGATTGGGAGCCGGGTGGAGAGTTCGTTGTGAAACACGAGTTCTCTCAGTTTGACTGGGGTCACCACTACTATGCTCCGCAGTCACTGCGCGTTCCAGATGGTCGCCAGATCATCTTCGGATGGATGGGTGGTTTCGAGCTTCCGCTGGCAAGCCAGAAGGATGACGCCTGGAGTGGTCACCTTGCCACCCCGCGCGTGCTGGAACTTGATGATGACTACGTCTTGCGTGCAACCCCGATCGCTGAGTTTGCTGAACTTCGCGACGTTGACAACGCGGTTGTTTTGGACGAGTTCACGCTTGGTGTTGATGAGACTCGCGAGCTTCTTGAAGATGCCGGTCCGGTTGACATTGAGCTTGAAGTCGACCTGACTAAGACATCTTCTGAGCAGGTTTCACTGCTTGTGAATCGCATCAGCGACACGGAGTACGCGGAAGTCGCCTACGACTCGCTTTCTAACCGAGTGGTTCTGGATCGCGGGAAGGTTGGAAGCACTGATCGTGGCTACCGCGCTGCGCCCTACACTGGCGGTGACGTCTTGAAACTGCGCGTGATCATTGATCGCGGTTCCGTGGAAGTCATTATTGGTGACGGTGAGCATGCGGTTAGTTCACTGGTCTTCCCCCGCGAAGGCAAGCGCGGAATCGCACTTGCATCCACTGGTGGCAAGATCGCCGTGAACAAGCTGGCGATTTACCCTCTGCGCTCCATCTGGGCGTAAAATTCGACAAGCAGTTTCTGGAAACAGAAAACACAGGGTTCTATCTGCGCGTAGAACGAGGCCCGGGCCGCAACGAACAGTCCAACTTCTGGCGGACAGTTCACAAGGCCCGGGTCTTACTGTGTTAAACCTCCACGCCGAGCCGCTCCGCTACAGCCATGAGGATTTCAGAAGAGCCGCCCTCGATGCGCAGGTCGGCGTGGCCGTCAACTTGGGTGGGGCCGCGGTTGATGACGGCAAGTTTCGCGCCGTGCATGAGCCCCTGCTGCACAACCCACAGGCCCGTGCCCACCATGAGCGACGACCCCACAACCAGGATCACATCAGCGGCACCAGCATAGGAGAACGCCAGATCCATTGCGTCGGCTGGCAGTAGCTCGCCGAAAAATACGACGTTCGGCTTCAAGATTCCGCCACAGCGCGGGCAGGGTGCCGGCTCAAACGTGCTGGCGTTAGCACCGTCCTCGTCAACTGTCGCAAGGATGGCGACGTGGTGCGGGTCAGGGTCGTCCTTCACATCGGGGTTGAGTTTGCGCATCCACCCGTCGACTTCTTCCCTGGAGTAACGCTGTCCACACTGCGTGCAATCAACCAGGTCAAACGTTCCGTGAAGCAGGGCGGGGTTCTTGATTCCGGCGCGCTCGTCCAGCCCGTCTACGTTTTGCGTGGCGACGCCGTTAACCAGGCCGGCTTTTTGCAGGGCGGCCACCGCGCGATGTCCGGGCGTGGGTGCAAGTCCGGCAACTGTCTTCCAGGTTTCTTGGTTTCGCTGCCACACCCAGCGCTGCCATTTGGGGTGCGACATGAACAGGTCAAAGTCGACCGTCGGATTTCCAGAGGACCCCGATCCACGGTAGTCGGGTATGCCTGCGTCTGTGGACATTCCGGCGCCCGCAACGATGGTGGTCGTTTTGCCGCGCATCATGTCGGCAAGTTCGTCAACTTTGGCTTGGTCGGCGCTCGATAAGTTCGTGTAATAAGTCACTTTCAATCACCTTCGCTGTCCATTGTAGTCCGCCATAATGCGTGCATTTTCCGCGTTTATTCGCAGTTTTTTCGACTTTGGAGGACGGGGCTCAGTCTCAGTTTAAGTCAGGGGGTGGACACTATTTTTGGGCTTCGGGTTTAGACGGGATAGCGTGGAATTCCGATCGGGCTAATAGCCACCGTGTATTACACAGATCGGAATCCCATGAGCGATAGTTCGGGACAGTCTAGGTCCTCGATTCGTAAATTCTTTAGCTGGAAACTTCACGGCGATGGTAAGTCGATTCCTCCTGGTGAAGTTGTTATGCCGTATGAGCGGCTCACTTGGCCACGAACAATCGGTATTGGTGCTCAGCACGTTGTTGCGATGTTTGGCGCAACGTTCCTGGTTCCCCTGCTGACGGGGTTCCCGCCGAATACCACCCTGTTCTTCACCGCTATTGGAACGCTCCTGTTCCTGCTGATTACCGGCGGCCGACTCCCGTCCTACTTGGGGTCGTCGTTCGCGCTGATCGTGCCGATCTTGGCGGTCTCTTCATCCCTGGGCCCGAACTACGCTTTGGGTGGCATCATGGCGACTGGCGCAACTTTGGCGCTGGTGGGTGTGCTTGTCCACTTCGCGGGTTCGAAGTGGATTGACATTGTCATGCCGCCGATCGTTACTGGCGCGATTGTTGCGCTGATCGGTTTCAACCTGGCCCCCGCAGCCTGGGACTGGGTGAAGCAGGGCCCAATCACGGCGGTCATCACGATCACCGCGATCCTGCTGACGACGGTCCTGTTCAAGGGCATCATCGGCCGCCTCTCCATCCTGGTTGGCGTCATCGTCGGATACATTGCCGCAGCGATCCAGGGCGAGATCGACTACTCCGCGATCGGTGAAGCCGCCTGGATCGGCCTTCCCGAGTTCCACTCACCGTCGTTCTCCTGGTCCACCCTCGGCCTGTTCCTACCGGTCGTCTTCGTCCTCGTCGCTGAAAACGTTGGTCACGTTAAGTCTGTTTCCGCGATGACTGGTCAGGACCTGGATGACGTCACGGGTCGTGCGCTGTTCGCGGATGGCCTTTCAACCATGATTGCGGGCGCCGGCGGCGGTTCCGGTACGACCACCTACGCCGAGAACATCGGCGTCATGGCCGCAACCCGCGTGTACTCAACCGCAGCGTACGTGGTCGCAGCGTTCACCGCGCTGGCGCTGTCAATGCTCCCGAAGTTCGGTGCGATGATCTCCACCATTCCTGCGGGCGTGCTGGGCGGTGCGGCGACCGTCCTGTACGGCATGATCGGCATGCTGGGCGTGCGAATCTGGGTGCAGAACCGCGTGGACTTCGCGGACCCGGTCAACCTGAACACCGCGGCAGTTGCGATGATCGTCGCGATCGCGAACTACACGTGGAC
>DUQT01000183.1 GCA_012837655.1 Actinomyces sp.
CAACCACGGCGCCGACACTGCCAGACGGGCCGCGTTAATAGTCCAAGATTGGCGGGCAAGTAGTTCCCCGCGAACGCGAACGTCATCGCGCATCACCGCTGACAAATCACGTAGCAGGTGTCCCAGTTCTGATCCGCCCACTTCCCTAGCTAGGCGCAACACTTCAAATAGTCGTTTCGCCGCTGGGTCTGAAAGTGACTGCTGCACCGTGTCTAAAGCGTCATCGAAGCGCCCAGATGCCCTGTATTCGCGGGCAAAAACTTCAAAGTGTGGACGCATGATCTCGGGGCCAGTGTGCGCAAGCTGTACGACCGCTTCAGGAAGTGAAACCCCAGCCCTGATCGCCGCCAACAGCGAGTCCACAACGTCAGGCCAAGCCGTCCGCAACTGCGTCGTGTGCTTCTCGATCCTGTTATTTAGCCACGCCCACGGAAGTGGCGAAACAGCAAGCGCCACCGCAACAGCTACGGGCCACGTCCTCGTTAATCCTGCGATAAATAGGAAAACGACCACGGGAACTAGCACAATAACGCCTGTGAATACGCGCGATTGTGATTCGTTCAAACCTGCGCGGGCAGTTTGTTGCCGAATGCGGGAAAGTCGTCGAGGGCGGGGCTCGATTGGACGTCCAGTTACGGCCCACACGACCAGTAGGACGCCGGCGGCGAATGCGCTTCCAAGTACGACGCTCATGCGGTGGCCTTAAATCCGGGACGCACGATTTCGTCAGTGATGACGCTTGCCTGCTCGAGGTAGCCGTTGTTCCAGCTGAACATGGTGTCCGCCTGTATGCGTTCGCCCTCGACACGGCCGGATACGTGCAGGATTTCGGAGACGTGGCGGGTGCCGTCCTCCTCGCGGATGACGTGAACGACGATGTCGACGCTACTCGCGACCGTGGGAGTCACGAACGATGAGGTCACGTTTTCACCAGAGAGCAGTGGAAGCAGGCAGAGTTTTTGCAGGGCTTCGCGAGCACTGTTCGCGTGGATCGTTGAGATTCCAGGGATTCCGGCGTTGAGCGATAGAAGCATGTCGAGTGCCTCCGCCCCGCGGACCTCGCCAACGATTAGTCGGTCCGGCCTCATGCGCAAAGATTCACGGACCAGGTCGCGCAAGGTGACTTCGCCAAGTCCTTCAATGTTGGCGGACCTGGTTTGCATGGCAACGCAGTCGCGGTTTGCGAGGTTCAGTTCAAATACTTCTTCACACGTAATCACGCGTTCGCGCGGCGGGATCTCGCTGGCAAGTGCGCGGGCCAAAGTGGTCTTTCCCGCCTGTGTTGCCCCAGAAACCAAGACGCTGGCGCCGGACTGGACTGCGCGGGTCAGAAAGTTCGCGGCCTGCTCGGTCAGCGTGTCGCCTGCGACCAGGTCCCAAAGAGAGCGGCGCAAGTGCAGGTGCTTGCGAATGTTCAGTGACCAGTCTTTGCCAGCAACGGGAGGGATAACGACGTGCAGGCGTTCACCTCCGGGAAGCATCGCATCCACAAACGGCGCGGATAAGTCCAGGCGTCGCCCCGAGTGGTGGAGCATCCGCTCAACCAGGTCTTTCACATCATCTGAAGTGAGAATGACAGACGTAAGTTCTGACCGCCCTCGTCTAGCAATAAAAACTTTGGTCGGAGAGTTCACGTAAATCTCTTCGATTTCAGGGTCGTCAAGGAACTTCTGGAGCGGACCGTATCCACCAATATCGGCCATGATTGCGGTGGTTACAGCGTGTTGTTCTTCTTCGTTGTCAACTTCGAACAGTGCGAATGACTGGTCGACAATTTCGCGGAGCCGTTCAGAATCTGTGACGGGATCAAATCCAGATTCAGCAACAGCACGGCGAACCCACTCGTTGCGAGCAGAAGGCGACATTGCGGACATGGGGCCTCCGTGGGTCCAAAATCGGGCTAAGCCATGATCAACCTAGCCGCAAAGGTTCACCGTTTGGGAGACACTTCCCTAAATTGTGGATAACTTTTGGTGAACGTGGCCTACGGTAGTAGGCGTGAACAAAGAATTGTCTCCACTTGCACTCGCGGCGTACGCCACTGCGGCGGTTCCTGGCCTCGAGGTCGTTAGTCTGTGCGAACCGTACGACAACGATGGTTCGATGGCTCGGCAAGGAATTGTTGACTCCCAGGGGAACCACTGGGTTGTGTGCACGCCTTTGACTGACCAGGCGGGCGCTGGCGTTCAGGCGCAAATGACGCTTCTGCGCCTCCTGCATCGTGCCCGGGAAAAGGGGTTCCTACCGTTCGACGGCCCCCTCCCGGTGGTGAATAAGAGGCAGAGTCATGATCTTCGCGTGCTTGTTCACCCTGAGATTCGGGGCGATTCCGGCAGTTGGGAATCAATGGCGGCTTCCCCCATGGTGACTGCGTCAATGGGGCGCGCGATTGCCGCGCTTCACGAGCTTCCCGAGGACGTCATTGAGTTCACCGGTCTTCCCATTTATTCCGTTGCGGAGATTCGTAAGCGCCTCCTTTCTTTGCTCGACGAGGCCGCTGCGGCCACTCCCCTGCCCCCGAACCTGTACGGCCGGTGGGAAGCCGCATTGGATGACGTGAGCTTGCTCCGTTTCCAAACTGTTCCTGTGCACG
>DUQT01000184.1 GCA_012837655.1 Actinomyces sp.
AAGGGGTCGGGAACTCCCAGACCAAGGGCGTTGGAGATTAGGCTCCAGCGCGGCACGTCATCCCAGTCAACAAAGGTGACAGCAGTACCGGATGCCCCTGCGCGACCGGTACGGCCAATGCGGTGTAGGTATGTCTTTTCGTCTTCGGGGCACTGGTAGTTAATCACGTGGGTGACATCGTCAACGTCAATACCGCGGGCGGCCACGTCCGTTGCGACCAGCACGTCGACTTTGCCCTTGCGGAAAGCGCGCATTGCCTGCTCGCGGGCACCCTGTCCGAGGTCGCCGTGAAGCTCAGCGGTAGCGAAACCGCGTCCACTCAGATCCCGTGCAACAGATGCTGCTGTTCGCTTTGTCCTGGTGAAAATGATCGTCAAGCCGCGCCCTCGTGCCTGAAGGATGCGGGACAAAACTTCGATCTTGTTCATTGCATGGCAACGGTAAATAACCTGCTTGACTGTTGCCACGGTCGCGCCGGAATCGTCGGGATCCTGCGCGCGAATGTGGGTCGGCTGGGTCATGTAGCGGCGGGCGAGAGCGACGACCTCGCCGGGCATGGTAGCGGAGAAAAGCATCGTGTGACGGTCAGCCGGGACGCGCGACAGCAGGATTTCAACGTCTGGAAGGAAGCCCAGGTCGAGCATCTCGTCGGCCTCGTCAAGGACGATGGTGTGAACGCTGGTGAGCTTCAAAATCTTGCGCTTCATCAGGTCGATCAGGCGGCCAGGCGTGCCAACAACAACGTCGGTTCCAGCCTTGAGCTCCTTGATCTGCGGGTCAAACGCGGCACCACCGTAGATTTCGGTGACGCGGATTGAAGTCTTCGCAGCGGCCGCTCGCAGGTCGGATGCGACCTGTTTGGAAAGCTCGCGTGTGGGTAGGACGACCAGGGCCTGGGGTAGGTCTGGGAAGTTGACTTTGCGCTTGTATTCCGGATCGTCTGGGCGCACGATGTGCGCTAGTAGCGGCAGGCCAAATCCCAGGGTCTTACCAGTTCCGGTCTTGGCTTGACCGATGATGTCGCGCTTGTTCAACGCGACTGGAAGCGTGAGCGCCTGGATGGGGAAGGGGTAGGTAATGCCCTCTTCGTCCAGTGCCTTAGTGAAATCTTCTGGTACTCCAAAGTCGGCAAAAGACTTCTGCTGAAGCTCGTCCGGGGAGATCTTTTCCTCAATATCAGGGGTAGCCTCGTCAGAATTGTCGGGCAAAGCAACGCCCTCAAGATTTACAACTGCAGCAGAATAGGTAGTCGGCTGCTGGTCCGACGCATCAGAAGTAGACATGATTGCTTCGATCTTTCTTCACAACGGAGCTCACAGGGTACGCGCAAGGAGCGTCAACGTCGCGGTAAAAGTATGTTTCCCGATCGCGCAATTCTTCATATAGAACCGGGGTAGCGGTTCCCGCGTACAAAAATTCGTTCCGGTGCGACCGGCGTGTTCTACCTCAGGGTAGCACCAAAGCTCGACGTAACCCTAGAAGTGGCTAGAGTCACGCACATGGTTCCGACGGTCGTGTCTTATGCGGCACAACGTTCATAAGAGTGCCACTAATCGGCACATCCGTTCTAGGATGGTAGAAAGCAAACGGCAAAGATGCTCGGAAAAACTAGGAGACCGCTTTGACTACGTCTAACGACAGCACACCTGGAACCTTGCTCGGACTTGGCGCGTACGCGGCTATTTATGCTCAAGCTCGTTTAGCGAAAGATGGCGATCAAGCGCCACAACCTTGGGAACACATCGACATGGCACGCATGTCGGGCAGAGCCTGGGAAGGATTTCTTTTCATCGAGAAAATGGCCGCGGAAGCCGATGTCGACCTAGTTGACGCGATCAGCCGATACGAGGGCATCCTGGACGAGATCGACGCGCGCCTTCGCCCCACAACCTGGTGGGAGCGCATGACCAAAACCTACGTTGCGATGGGGATTTTCACCGACGCAATGCGCGAGCTAGCTGAGGCTCAGGGTGAAGAAGAATTCGCAAAGAGGATTGGCGACTTCGGACACGGCGACTGGGTTCGCAAGAGACTTGAACCCGTAGTTGCGGAAGATGAGCAGCTAGAGGCGCGGCTGTCGCTGTGGACGCGCAGGGTCGGTGGGGAAGCCCTGTCTCTGGTGCGCGCGTTCCTGTTCACCAACCCGGAAATGCTAGGCGAAAGTGGCGACGCAGACGCCGTCATGGAGCGCATCACCGCTGCCCACAAGAAGCGCATGGCCGCCGTTCACCTGCATCCGTAAGGGCTCGTTTGGCCTACAACTGTGCTTTATAGCCTAATATTCGGCTTTCCTATAAAAGAACAGATACAAAAGG
>DUQT01000185.1 GCA_012837655.1 Actinomyces sp.
GGATGATGGTGTCAGCAATAAGAGACGTAGAATCGGGCATAGGTCCTCGGGGCGAAAGATGGTTGTGTAGGAACTTTCATCTTCGCACCGGGGACCCCTATATCTTGTGGTGGGTCCCGATCCTCATGCTGGCTCTCTCATCCCGGCTACGCACCCCAGATCCGGAAGAGCCGCTTTAGTGCTCACATGAAGAGGTTTCGGCGAGGGCTCTATCATTTCCGACTTCAGAATAGCTTCTTCAATTTCCTTCCCCCTCGCCTCGTCTGCCGGCACGAGGGCGGACAGCACAGAGACTCCTACCTCACGGCCCATTTGAGTAATATCAGCCTCCAGGAAACTAATCTTTGCCTTTTCGGGATGGCTAAAGACGAGAATGTCTTCATATACAAGTTCTCCATAACGACTACGGAATTTACGCTCATGCTTCGCGACCAGGCGTAGGCCTCCGCGGGCCGCCATCTCATAAACGATCTGCGGGTTGGGGATGGCAGATTCTCGCACATTTGACTCTCTTCCAACAACCCACACAGATGTTCCGCCAGGTTTTACTACACGAGCAGTTTCAGCAAGAGTTTGTCCGATATCCTGTGCATACTGCGTCACGGTTAAAAAACGGTTTTGGCGGTGCTTTCTATTGGAGCCAAACTCCGCCCTCGCCGCGGGGAGAACTTCCCATCCTAAAAGCTCTACAGCTTTACGATAGTTCTGGTGGTAGTTGAAAACATTTACGTATGGCGGGGAGGTCAGCACTGTAGACGCTCGCCCATCTTCGAGAGCGATATGCCTAGAGTCCCCAAGGTCAACGAAGATCGGCATGCGTTTCGCACTCAACTGGTAAATTAACTTACTTACTTGGGCCACGGCCTTATCCAGGTTTTTAGCTGATACGCTGTCACCATTCTTCAACGTAAGAAGGAAAATTGCTTCCGCAATATATTTCTCAGCACTGCCCTCACTCTCCTCGATTGCTTCAAGAAGTGAGGTAGCATTTTCTGACGCCATTTCTTTAGCCATAATCCGCGCATTGACATTCCCAAGCGCTTGGATAACCTCGGTAATGTCATTATCCCCGAGAGTATATAGCCTACTCAATATGAATGCGCTTGGGTTCAGTTCTATGCCGTAACTGGGCCATCCTCCTGCGGAGGACTCAATCATCGTGGTACCACTGCCACAGAAGGGATCAACCACTAAGCCGCCCTCCACGGCGTAAGTGTCAAGCAAAATATTGACAAGCTCAGGGCTAAATTGTCCACGCCAGGGCAATGCGTTAGTTCGTCGCCCGGCTTCAATATCTAGCTTGGCCTGCGGAATTGAGGTATCAAAGTCAATATCACGGTAGTCCCTGCCAACAGTCCCTGGCACTAGAACCAACCTCTCTCTACCGCATCCGAGAGGTCAGAGTTATTCTTAGATAGAATTGACCGAACTCGATTGACAAACCGCATCACCACATCAAACCTTACAGGGTTTTCATCGAATCTATCCACGTACGATTGTCGGTTCTCTTGGCGATACTTAGGGTTAGCATAGTTTTTCCGCTCTTGCGACCCGATTCGCTTGCCGCGAAGCACGAGCACTTCTTCAATATCAGTACCCCCAGAACTAATGGGCTTCATGTCCAAATACTCACAAATTAGGAAGTAGTGTGAGCCAGGTGCTGCCACCGAGAGATCATGGCTAGTCGCCACCGCCTCCTGGAACATGGTTTTATCTAAGTTGGTTTTAAGCTCCGCAGCGACGTATGCGATATACGTTGTCTGACTATCGGTGTTCCTCGGGTCGAAATTATTACTAAATGAGGCCTTGACGTAGGCCGGACGGCCGATAGTAAAATCCTGATCCTTATGACGAAGCATTAGACCCGGGTGGTCTTTTTTATCTAGCAAAGTCGACTGAAAATAAGCGGCAGAAAATGCTTTTGCGGGGCCGGTAGTCATCTCGACCCCCTCCAGGGACTCAATAATATCCGGGTCCACCAACCAGGGGAACCACTCCTCAAGGATTGAGTTGTCAATTTTCAACTGGCCTTTTTGACGGTACAAGAAGCTATTAGAACTGTCCCAAATCAAGTCCACTTCAATGCTTTTCTTGTAATTATTTAGGAGATCTACAAGCTGTTCAACCTTATCGTCTCCGATGCTCGTCAGGTCCGCCATGGAATTGATCCACTTATCGTAGCGCTGGATTGCTTTTTCCACCCGAGGAACATCGTCTTTAGGTAGCTTTTCGTTAGTCAGAAGCTCTCGGAGTTTGGAGCCATGAGGGGTCGAACGACGCCGCGGATCAGACACTACATCTGGGACGGCCGCGGTCTCTCCAGCAACGTCTTCGAGGGTGCTGTCTTGTGTGACCTCATCAATATTGCCTTCAAGATGAGTCATTTCACATGCCCCCAGAGGTTATATTAAATTTAAAATCGATCTGGTCCATATAAATCACGGTTTCTTTCTGTTCCCTATTCTTTTTGGCCTGCAAGGCGGGACAGGCCAGACGGATTATCTGTCAGTGATTTCCCCTGTTCCTGATCATGGTCCCCCAGGACGGACGCAAGGTTAACTAAGCCGTCGCGTGCACTTTCAGCTGAATCCCCAAACTCAGACGTCGCTTCAGAATCTACCGAATCACCGTCTCTGATACGTAAACTGAACACAGTTAGCTCGCTGAGCGCCAAGCGGAGGTGATGCACGAGGATCCTCCGCAGGGAAGCATGTACGTCCTTGATGTCCTCAGACAGCATCGAAGCTCTATGCAAACCCCATAGGGCATCAAACGCGGCTTTCCGGGCCTTCGAGTACGACGGATGTTCCACGCCGGAATCAAATTCCCGGTCACGCCCCGGCCAGTTCCAGGTAGTGAGTATGTCACGAGATTCACTCAGGTTTCCAGTTGTGAAGGAATCAACAAAAGTGCTTACCCGGTTAGTCGCAGAGCGCCTCCGCTCCTCTCTAGAGGTCGATCGCTGCTCCTTCCACGCCATATAAGCAAAAAGAGCGGCCACTCCCATAGCGACGGCATTGGAAACTGACCCAACTGCCGCCCAATCCCAGTCCCAATTAGAAGATTGCACCTTCAGGAGCATGACTACTTGCTGCCAGAGGTTATATTAAATTTAAAATCCACCACGTCACCGTCGACCATGACGTAGTCCTTGCCCTCCTGGCGGACCTTGCCCTGAGCCTTGGCCTCGGCCATGGAGCCGGCGGCGTCGAGATCCGCGAAGGAGACGATCTCGGCCTTGATGAA
>DUQT01000186.1 GCA_012837655.1 Actinomyces sp.
AAGGTGGCGCAGCCTCCCCCGTTTTGCCCAGCCATGACCAGCGCACCACGTTCCCACCGTCGGTGCGGATGACCCGCTCAATGCCGAAACCACGCAGGAATTCGACGGTGTCCTCAAAGGTTTTCGCGCCCGGGGGCAGGAAGTCCGCGGAAATGATCGCCACGTCAATGTAGCCAAGCAGGTTCGGCAGCCACGGCTTCCAGGACCCGCCGTCAAGGATCCGCAGGTAGGGCGGCTTGTACTCCTGCGCGCCAAACGGGTTCTCCTCGGCCTCGTCCATGTCGGCCTGATCATCGTCGGATCGGGCAGAATCCGTGCCGAAGGTCAGCGTCGCCTTTGCTAGCTCAGGGTTGTGTCCGTCAACTAGTAGCACCTGCGGCGCACCCATTGCTTCCAGGCTCGCGATCGCATGCTCGGGCTTCAACGGCAGTCGCGTGTTCGTTGACGCAACCGTGCGGGCACCCGTCTGCGCGTTCACCATGATTGTGGACAGCGAAGGCGTGAGGTCGAGTTCGCCCTTCTCTTCCGGAATCTTCGCGTCATAGTCGGTGCAGTCCACAACCGCTACTTCGCGCTCATCCAGGTCTTCCAAAATCAGGTGCGCAGCGGGGCCATCCCCAATCGCCGTAACCAGCATCGTCGCCAGCGACCCGCCCGGATTCGCACCCCGAACCCGGTCACTCACGTGCTTTTCAGACAGCAGTCGCGAACATGCGCGCGCCAAATTCGAAAAGACTACCGCCGCGTTCGTCGCCGGCCCACCAGCCGCCAACATTTGGTCGAGCGACGTTACCTTCTGATTTTCTTCCACAGTTCCCGAAGTCAACTGCGCAACATCTAGCGTCGTGATTCCCGCAAAAAGTCCGTACATAACGCCCCATTATTACACGCTTTCAAGCATGCGTTCTTCGCGGGTTTTCCACCCGTACTTTCATTTATTTTCGAGGGCGCTGCCAGGCTCGCCCTCCAATATCAAAAGCAGGTAAAGGTGGTTAAAATGAAACTGTATACGTTTTGCAATCCGACGGACTAGGTGCGAGATGGCAGGCAAGACATTACTGCTGGGAAAGTTGCTCGAGGTTACGTATCCGGAGCGTGAACTCCCTCTGACGCGCGAAAAACGGGCTGCATACACCACGTGGGCGTATGTGGTTGACAAGGGGCAGGGACCGGCTGTCGTGATTGTTTCCGACCCGGCCACGGCGTCATTTGATTGGCAGGACGTCGTAATGAAGCTGGCGGATTCGCACCGGGTTATCGTGATCGATCGGCCGGGCGCGGGTTTTGCACGCCGGACGCCGGAGGGTGGGCCGTCGTGCCTGTACGACGAGGCCGACGTTCTCCGGCAGGTCATGGAGAAGCTGGGTGTTGGTTCCGCGACGATCGTTGGTCACGGGATGGGGTGCCTGGTCGCGGAGGCGATGGCTCGGATTACGCCCGGACTTGTGGAAAAGCTGGTGCTCATTGAGCCGCGCGTTGAGGTGGCTGGCGAGACTCGGGAAAGGCGCGTTGAACGCATGCACGCACAGAACGTGCCCTTGCCTGGTTTGTTGGAGACTTTGTTCCGCATTCAGCGCGAGTGGCTCATGTCCTCCAAGCTGTGGGCGAAGTTCTTAGTATTCGTGCAAAATCGCGCTAAGAAAACGCCACTGAAAACACTGGATCCCGCGGAAGAGCGCGCCCTGATGAACACGATCTACAATCGCGACTACATTTTGCGTGGGATTTTGCGCGAGTATGACTCCGAGCAAATGTGGCTACGCGAGGTGAAGAAGTTGCAGGGTGAGTCTCCCCTGGTTGCCCCGACCATCGTCATTGGTGCCGAACCAAAGAAGGAAGTCTGGGGAACCGGCTGGATCGACGCGCTGGAACACTACGTTCAAGAACTGGAAGTCGACGCGCCCGCCAGGCTTGTGCGGATTCGGGGCAAGCATATGCTCATGCGCGACAAACCCGGCAAACTAGCGAAAGCCATTCGCGCCGACGTCTAAAACAGTACAGCCGCGCACCTTCTGGCACGCGGCTGCACTTCTTTAGAACTTCCGTTAGAACGCTCCGAGCGGAATGTCCCGGCCCGGGATCGAATCGATCAGGTTCTTCGTGTACGCGGTTTGCGGGTCATTGAAGATGTCGTCCGTTGGGCCCTTCTCAACAACCTTGCCGTTTTGCATGACCACCACGTCATCCGCGATCTGGCGAACAACCGCCAGGTCGTGCGTGATGAACAGGTAGGACAGCTTCATCTCTGCCTGGATGTCGTTTAGCAGGTGCAGGATCTGGTCTTGCACCAGGACGTCCAGCGCAGAAACGGCCTCGTCAAGTACGAGGACGTGCGGACGCAAAGCCAGCGCGCGTGCGATTGCGACGCGCTGACGCTGACCGCCGGAAAGCTCGTTGGGGTATCGACGCATCGCGGATCGCGGTAGTGAAACCATGTCTAGCAGGTCCGCTACGCGCTGTTCGCGTTCCTTCTTCGTGCCAATGCCGTGCACGCGAAGGGGCTCTTCGATCGCCCTGTAAATCGAGTACATCGGATCCAACGACCCGTACGGGTTTTGGAACACGACCTGCAGGTTGCGTCGCATGGCGAAGCGATCCTTCTTGTTTAGCGTCGCCACATCAACGCCCTCGAAAATTACCTTTCCGGAATCCTGTTCAAGCAGGCCCAGGATAATGTTCGCGGACGTGGACTTTCCGGAGCCGGATTCGCCCACCACGCCAAGCGTCGTGCCCTTACGCAGTTTGAATGACACGTCGTCGAGCGCCTTGAACGTCTGGCCCCGCTTGCCACGGATCGGGAAGGTCTTCGTCAGGTTCTGCACTTCCACAGCCGTTTCCGTTGCCGTGGAGCCCATTCCCGCGCCGAGCAGTTCTTCCTCCGTGATCTGAATGCCCTGCCTGTGGGCGGACATGATTCGCGCAGAAGTCAACGAGGGCGCTGCTGCGACCAACCTACGGGTGTAGGGGTGCTGCGGAGCCTGCAGGATCTGCAGGGCCGGGCCGGATTCCACAATCCGGCCGCGGTGCATAACCACCAGGTGCTCGGCACGCTCGACAGCCAGACCGAGGTCGTGGGTGATGAACAGCACCGCTGTTCCCAGTTCCTTAGTCAGATTGTCCAGGTGGTCCAGGATGCGGCGCTGCACCGTCACGTCCAGAGCGGACGTGGGCTCGTCAGCAATCAGCAGTTCCGGACGGGCCGCCAAACCAATAGCGATGAGGGCGCGCTGGCGCATGCCACCAGAAAATTCGTGCGGGTACTGCTTGGCAACGCGCTCAGTGTCTTCCAGTCCCGCTTCCGCGAGTAGCTGGTTGACGCGCTTGTGCATCTCGGAGCCCTTGACCA
>DUQT01000187.1 GCA_012837655.1 Actinomyces sp.
TCCTTGTTGTAGGCGATCTGCTTTTCGCGGCGACGCTCGGTTTCGTCGATTGCTTGCCGCATCGAGTCGGTAATGTTGTCCGCGTACATGTGAACTTCACCGGAGACGTTTCGGGCCGCGCGTCCGATCGTCTGGATGAGTGACCTGGTGGAGCGTAGGAATCCTTCCTTGTCTGCGTCGAGGATGGAAACGAGTGAGACTTCGGGAAGGTCCAGGCCCTCACGCAGAAGGTTGATTCCGATGAGGACGTCGAACTTGCCCTGCCTGAGTTCGCGCAGGAGTTCAACGCGGCGCAAGGTGTCCACATCGGAGTGCAGGTATTCGACGCGCACTCCCCTGGCGGACATGTAGTCGGTGAGGTCTTCAGCCATGCGCTTCGTGAGTGTGGTGACCAGTACGCGTTCGTTGCGTTCGACACGCGTATTGATCTGGTCAAGCAGGTCGTCAATCTGGCCCTTGGTGGGTTTCACGACAATCTTCGGGTCTACAAGTCCCGTCGGGCGAATGATTTGTTCAACAACTCCACTTGCCTGGCTTAGTTCGTAGGGGCCCGGTGTTGCGGACATGTAGACGGTTTGACCGATGCGCTCCAAGAACTCATCCCACTTCAACGGCCTGTTATCCATCGCTGAAGGAAGCCGGAAACCGTGGTCGACTAGCGTGCGTTTGCGCGACATATCGCCCTCGTACATTCCGCCAATTTGGGGAACGGTCACGTGGGACTCATCGATGATGAGGACGAAGTCGTCTGGGAAGTAATCCAGCAGCGTGTGCGGTGGTGTGCCGGGCCCACGGCCGTCAATGTGGCGTGAGTAGTTCTCAATGCCGGAAGTTGTTCCGATTTCGCGCATCATTTCCAGGTCGTAGGTTGTGCGCATGCGCAGGCGCTGAGCTTCAAGTAGCTTTCCCTGCTTTTCAAACCAGGCGACGCGCTCGTCGAGTTCTTCCTCAATGCTCTTCAAGGCGCGCTTCATCCGTTCGACACCCGCAACGTAGTGAGATGCGGGGAATAGGTAGGCGTGATCGACCTCGCGAATCAAATCACCGGTTAGTGGGTGAAGGTACGCAAGCGCGTCGATTTCGTCGCCAAACACTTCAATGCGGATGGCGAGTTCTTCATACACGGGAATGATCTCGATCGTGTCGCCACGAACGCGGAACGTGCCGCGGGTGAATGACATGTCGTTGCGCGCATACTGCATGTTCACGAACGCGCGGAGTAGGTCGTCGCGTTCGACCTCCATGCCGACCTGGAGTTCGACCATTCGCGACACGTATTCTTCCGGTGTACCAAGGCCGTAGATGCAGGAAACTGAAGACACCACAACGGTGTCACGACGCGTCAACAGCGAGTTTGTAGCCGAGTGTCGCAGCCGCTCGACCTCATCATTAATTGAGGAATCTTTTTCGATGTACGTGTCTGTCTGCGGCACGTACGCTTCCGGCTGGTAGTAGTCGTAGTAGGACACGAAATACTCAACCGCGTTATTCGGCAGCAGATGCCGCAATTCGGCGGCAAGCTGCGCCGCAAGCGTCTTATTTGGAGCCATCACCAGCGTCGGACGCTGGATCTTCTCAATCAGCCACGCTGCCGTTGCGGACTTACCAGTACCCGTCGCGCCGAGCAGAACAATATCTTTCTCACCAGCGTTGATCCTCTCAGCCAGCTCCTTGATAGCGGTCGGCTGATCACCCGAAGGCGTGAACTCCGAAATAACTTCAAAAGGGGCTTCCTGACGAACAACAGTCTGGTTTTCCATATCCCCTAGTCTAAGCCGTTTCGCCAGTTACAAGCAGTTCGTAAACTTTTCGCGCCACGTAGTCCAGATCAGATAGTGATCCATGATTCTCGAGGACGATGCTGGCGTGCACTCTGCGTTCATCGTCGCTCATCTGGTTGGCAATGCGGTTTCGAGCATCCTCTTCGCTCATGCCGCGCATTTTTACGAGCCGCTCTACTCGCTGCTCAATATCTCCAACGACGATCGCGACCGCATCGACCAAATGGGTCATTTCCGCTTCAATGAGGATCGCTGCATCATAGATCGCGATAGAGTCAGCGGGTGCGGATTCAAGGATTTCTAATGAACGTGCCCGTATCCGCGGGTGCGTGATTGCGTTAAGGTCTGCTAGTGCTTCCCTATTTGAAAACACAATCCCGGCAAGCCGTGCGCGATCAAGGACACCTTCGGGCGCAACATCAGCACCAAACCTGTCAATGATTTCAGCAAGTCCTTCAGTGCCCGGCTCAACAACCTCACGGGCTATAACATCCGCATCGGCGATGGTGGCCCCCATGTCCTGCCAGGTCTTGGTGACAGCGGACTTCCCTGCCCCAATGCCGCCAGACAAACCAATCCAAAGCGCACGGTCTTTACAATCCAGCTTTGTCGGAACGTCGCAAGACTTCGTGATGGGCGTGGTGACTAAGGCACGGGTTTCACCGTGCGCGATCTCGATCTGCGGCATGTGGTCACCTTCGTAAAGCTTGTTCGGAGTTTTGCTTGTTCCACCATACGCACAACGGCCCTGCATGCACACGAAGGCACTCGCAGAAACAGCTCGTGCACGTAAAGAACGTACGCATCACTAAGAGCTACAAGTCCACACCAAGAACACCCGGATCCGCTCAAAGATGCCCGTGTTAGCAAAGCACGGTGAATTGAAAAGTGGCCGAGTGGGTTCCCACTCGGCCACTTCTTGAACTTCTAGTTCACGGCTCGAAAGCTACGGGCTAGTTGTTCGTTAGCTTCTCGCGAAGTGCAGCAAGTGCCTCATCGGATGCGAGGGTGCCTTCGTTCTCAACTGGAGTTGAGTAGGAAGCCTGCTCCTCGATCTGCGGTGCGGCCTCTGCGTCCTCTTCTAGAGCGCGCGCGACCTGAGCCTTGTGTGCTTCCCAACGAGCCTGAGCTTCTGCGTACTGGGTCTCCCAGGCGATGCGCTGCTCGTCGTAGCCTTCCATCCACTCCTGGGTCTCCGGGTCGAAGCCCTCGGGGTACTTGTAGTTGCCGTTCTCGTCGTACTCGGCGGCCATACCGTAAAGCGACGGATCGAAGTCCTGAGAGTTCGGATCCACGCCCTCGTTCGCCTGCTTGAGTGACAGCGAGATACGACGACGCTCTAGGTCGATGTCGATGATCTTGACGAACACTTCGTCGTTGACCTTGACAACCTGCTCCGGCGTGTCGATGTGGCGCTGAGCCAGCTCGGAAATGTGGACGAGTCCCTCGATGCCGTCCTTGACGCGAACGAATGTGCCGAACGGAACGAGCTTGGTGACCTTGCCCGGAACAACCTGGCCGATAGCGTGGGTACGGGCGAATGCCTGCCACGGATCTTCCTGGGTTGCCTTGAGCGACAGGGAAACGCGCTCGCGGTTCATGTCAACGTCGAGGACCTCAACGGTAACCTCGTCGCCAACCTCAACAACCTCGGACGGGTGGTCAATGTGCTTCCAGGACAGCTCGGAAACGTGGACGAGGCCGTCTACGCCACCAAGGTCCACGAACGCACCGAAGTTAACGATAGAGGAGACAACGCCCTGACGGACCTGTCCCTTCTGAAGAGTGTGGAGGAAGTTTGTGCGAACCTCAGACTGGGTCTGCTCAAGCCATGCACGACGGGACAGAACAACGTTGTTACGGTTCTTGTCGAGTTCAATGATCTTCGCTTCGAGCTCGCGGCCAATGTACGGCTGCAGGTCGCGGACGCGACGCATCTCAACGAGGGATGCCGGCAGGAAGCCACGCAGACCGATGTCGAGGATTAGGCCGCCCTTGACGACCTCGATGACGGTACCGGTAACGACGCCGTCCTCTTCCTTGACCTTCTCGATCGTGCCCCAGGCACGCTCGTACTGTGCACGCTTCTTCGAAAGAAGCAAACGGCCTTCCTTGTCCTCCATCTGCAGGACAAGAGCCTCAATCTGATCTCCAACCTCTACGACGTCATCGGGATCGACGTCGTGCTTGATTGAGAGTTCACGCGAAAGAATTACGCCCTCGGTCTTGTAACCGATGTCGAGCAGGACCTCATCGCGGTCAACCTTGACGACAGAGCCTTCGACAATGTCGCCTTCCTTGAAATACTTGATGGTCTCGTCGATAGCGGCGAGAAGATCCTCTTCGGATCCGATGTCGTTGACTGCAACCTGCTCGGGCTGCTGGGGTGAGTTGGTCATAAAGTTTGGTTCCCCGAATACGGATTAACTAGTAGTGGACAATATGGACAATTTTGATGTGCTTACGCACAAGTATGACTGTACTTAGAAAACACACCGCAGACAATCGTATCAGTGATTATTGCGCAAGTGCGCACTGAAATAGTGAGCAATTCCACGTTAGTGAGCGGCAACCTTCCAAGTCTTTCCGACTCCCATAGAAACATCTAGAGGCACGTCCAACTCGATCGCATTACCCATTGCATCTGCGACCAGTTTGCGAACCTCCGCAGTCTCTTCATCCTTAATTTCTAGGATGAGTTCGTCATGCACCTGGAGTAGCATGCGCGATTCCAGTTTTGCCTCGGAAAGCTTCTTATCCAGATCAATCATTGCCATCTTGATGATGTCAGCGGCTGATCCTTGGATCGGAGCGTTCAAAGCTGCGCGCTCAGCCATGGACCTGCGCTGCCAGTTCGAAGCTCTCAAATCAGGCAGGTAACGGCGTCGACCGAACAGCGACTCGGTGTACCCCGTCTTTCGTGCCTGCTCAACGACGCCTTCAAGGAAGTCTCTAACTCCGCCGAATCGCTCGAAGTACTTGTCGCGCAACTCGCTGGCTTCAGGGACTCCGATGCCCAACTGCTGAGACAAACCGTAGGCGGACAGGCCGTAAGCCAATCCGTACGACGTTGCCTTGATGCGGCTACGCAGGGTCGAATCAACTTCCTCGACAGGAACGTGAAACACCATCGACGCCATAGTGCGGTGAAGATCCTCACCGGAGTTGAACGCCTCAATCAGGGCCTTGTCCTCTGACATGTGCGCCATGATGCGCATTTCAATCTGGGAATAGTCGGCCGTCAACAGATTGTCGAAGCCCTCCCCTGGTACGAAGCCATCGCGAATCTTCAAGCCCTCTTCCGTGCGTGCAGGAATGTTCTGCAGGTTCGGGTCAGTCGATGACAGTCGTCCAGTTGCAGCAATCGTCTGCTGGAAGGTCGTGTGAATGCGACCATCGGAAGCGATTGAAGATATTAGCCCGTCCACCGTCTGACGCAGTTTGATCTTGTCGCGGTGCTCAAGGAGGTACGCCAAGAACGGATGCTCGGTTTCTATGAA
>DUQT01000188.1 GCA_012837655.1 Actinomyces sp.
CTGCATGCGAGCCGTTTTTTGTGGTTATCTCTGCAGCGAAGCAATAGGGACAGCACGAACCGCACTCGAATGAGCATTCTGGCAAACAGCCCAGAAGTGCTGCGGCAAATCCCTTCGAAAAGAGCAGTTCACAGCGTAGCTTCGCGATTCGCCGCCCCCATCAGCGACCTATTTAATCGGAGAAAAAATGACCACCCGAACAACCACAGCAAACGCCGCGAGCGCAGACACGACAGACGTGCCTGAAACGAATACGAGCCAAGCAACGAATGCGAACAACGCGCCAACCACGGGCGCAGACGAAACGGCAACGCCGACAATTGAGGCAACCGGGGCACCCGACAATCCGGACGGGCGTCAAACGATCCTTCCCGCGTATTTCGGTGAGTTTGGCGGCCAGTACGTGCCGGAGCTCCTAATCCCGGCACTGGACCAGCTTGAACGCGAGTTCGTCAAAGCCATGGACGATGATTCTTTCAAGCAGGAATTAGACGACCTTCTAAAGAACTACCTGGGCCGCCCCACTCCCCTGACGGAATGCATGAACCTGCCGCTAAACGCAGACGGCACCAAGCGTAAGGGCGTGCGAATCTTCCTCAAACGCGAAGACCTCGTCCACGGCGGCGCTCACAAGACCAACCAGGTAATGGGCCAAGCCCTGCTCGCAAAGCGCATGGGCAAGAAGCGCGTCATCGCTGAAACCGGAGCCGGCCAGCACGGCACCGCCACCGCGCTAGCCTGCGCCCTGCTCGGCCTCGAATGCACGATCTACATGGGCAAACTAGACATCGAACGCCAAATGCCCAATGTTTACCGCATGAAATTAATGGGCGCGAACGTCGTTTCTGTTGACGCCGGCTCCGGCACGCTAAAGGACGCCGTAAACGAAGCGCTACGCGACTGGGCTGCAACGTTCGAACAATCCCACTACCTACTCGGCACAGCCGCCGGCCCGCACCCGTTCCCAACAATGGTCCGCGAGTTCCACCGAATCATCTCCACTGAAACCCGCACCCAAATCCTAGAGCGAACCGGCCGCCTCCCAGACAACGTCATCGCGTGCGTCGGCGGCGGATCCAACGCGATCGGCATTTTCTCCGATTTTATTGACGACGAGGACGTGGCTTTGACCGGCGTCGAACCAGCAGGTGAAGGTATCGACACGGGCCGACATGGAGCTCCCATCAACGCGGGCCAGATCGGAATCCTGCACGGCGCTCGAACCTACCTGATGCGCACATCCGACGGGCAGGTCACTGAATCACACTCAATCTCTGCGGGCTTGGACTATCCCGCCGTTGGCCCACAGCATGCTTACCTGCACCAAACTGGGCGCGCGAACTACGTCGGCATCACCGACGAAGAAGCCCTGGGTGCTTTCATCGCGCTATCCCGCTATGAGGGCATAATTCCCGCCCTCGAGTCTTCCCACGCTTTGGCCTACGCCCTCAAGCGCGCAATGCACGCACCCGAAGGTACAAACCTGGTCGTTTCCCTTTCAGGCCGCGGCGATAAGGACGTCGCTCACGTGCGTCACGAACTTGAAAAGCGTAATGATCCCTTTGGTGAGCAGGCACTCGCCAACCTACTTGAAGGAGCTTCCAAATGAGCCGCTATCCCGCCATTTTTCAAAATGGAAATAAAGCTTTCGTTCCCTTCCTAATGGTTGGTGATCCCACACCGGGTGCGTTCCAAGACATAGTGGACACCGCAATCGAGGCCGGAGCCGATGCCCTCGAACTGGGTGTACCGTTCTCTGATCCGATCGCAGACGGTCCGACGATTCAGCGCTCCCACATCCGCGCCGCAAAGGCCGGCACAAATACTTTCAACAGTTTCGAACAGATCGCAAAGGTCAGAAAGCGCCACCCAAGCATTCCGATCGGGCTGTTGATGTACTCAAATATTGTGGACGCACTCGGAGCAGACAACTTTTACGCTCACGTTTCTGACGCGGGAGCTGACTCCGTCCTCATCGCCGACGTCCCCGTTCGCGAAGGTGCCACGTACGCAACGAAGGCACAAGAACACGGTGTCGACCCGATTTTCATCGCGCCACCAAACGCTACGCGCGCCGCCCTGCAACAAATCGCACACATGAGCCGCGGCTACGTTTACGCAGTTTCGAGGGCGGGCGTGACTGGCACCGAGACCGTTGCTTCCACTACCGGACTGGGATCAAACGTCGACCTGCTCGCACAGTACGGGGCACCACCATCCCTGCTTGGATTTGGTATCTCAAAGCCGGAACACGTGCGCGCAGCGGTAGAGAACGGGGCGGCCGGAGCGATTTCGGGATCCGCGATTGTCTCAATAATTGAACGTCTAGCTGACAAGCCAAAGCTGCTTCACTCAGAGCTCAAAGCCTTCATCGAACCCATGAAAGCCGCCACCCGCTGACACAACACTCCCTTAGCGAATCTGATTGATTTCAGAAGTTTCGAGCATCTTTTCTCAAAACGGACCGAAAACAGGGCCTGAAACTGTAAACTTGCGGGCGAACCATTGGCATTTCCTGTGCATTTCTTTTACGCGTAATGGTGCGCTTACAACAGTTAGGGAACCTGCATGTCAAGACTACGCAGTATCACCGGAGCATTTCTGGCAGCGTTTTTGATGTTGGGCATGATCTGGATTAGCCCATTTCCAGCCGCGGCGGATCCAGCTGACACAACATACAAGATCTATCCGATTCCAAAAGAAGTTTCGTACGGCGAAGACACTTGGGTCTTGAAAGACTTCAACGCCGTACTAGATAACGAGGTCGATGATGCGACACGGGCTCGATTAAAAGAGGTAGCGGACCTAAAGGGTTTCTCCGTTACTGAATCAGAGTCCCAATCGCCCTCGAAAACAAACATCATTGTTGGGGTAATCGGATCGGACGGTCCGGGCAGAACTGCTATCGGACAAAAAATCGCCACAGATGACGCGATCTTTGACGGTAATGATGCCTACCAAATCGTTGTCGAACCGGGCAACATCTATGTACTTGGTAAGGACGCTGACGCAGCGTTCTACGGTTTGACCACGCTGTACCACGTGGTTAAGCAGCTCGACTCGAAGACGATCCGAAACTTCACAGTTAAGGATTCTGCAGACGTAGTTTCGCGCGGCTTCATCGAGGGCTACTACGGCAACCCGTGGAGCCTCGAAGACCGCATCAACCTGATGGAATGGGGCGGCTACTACAAGCTGAACTCCTACTTCTACGCGCCTAAGGACGATCCGAAGCACAACGCGAAGTGGCGTGAACTTTACACGCAAGAAGAGCTGAATACGCTTATTAAGCCGCTCGCGGATGCGGGAAACCGTTCGAAGACTCGCTTCGTGTACGCGCTACACCCGCTGATGAATAACCCAATTAACTTTGGCGCGAACTACGATCGCGATCTAAAGATCCTGCAGGACAAGTTCGAACAGGTTCTAAGCGTAGGTGTTCGCCAGATCGCGATCCTTGCTGATGACGCGGCCTTTGCTGGGCAGGCAAACACTTTGCGGCTATTGACAGACATGACTGCCTGGCTTGAAGAACAGCAGGCAACCTACCCGGATCTGAAGCTCACACTGCCCTACGTTGTGCAGGAATACATGGGCTACGGACAGGCCTACTTCAACCAGTTCCCCGAAAACGTGCAGATCGTAATGACGGGAGGCCGCGTCTGGGGTGAGGTATCGCAGGACTTCACGCAGCGCTTCACCGCCACCGCGGGTCGCGGCCCCTACCTGTGGATTAACTGGCCTTGCACAGACAACTCCAAGCAGCACCTAATCATGGGTGGCTATTCAACATTCCTGCATCCCAACGTTGATCCCTCCAGCATTGAGGGCATCGTGCTGAACCCGATGCAGCAGTCTGAGCCCTCCAAGGTAGCGATCTTCGGAAATGCCGCATACTCGTGGAACATCTGGTCCAGCGAGGAAGAAGCCGACCAGGCTTGGCGCGACTCATTCAGCTTCGTTCAAAACAACTCGGCAGTGAACACGCCGGCCTCGGATGCACTGCTCGAACTCTCGAAGCACCAGATTAACCAGAACATGGACAACCGTGTTCGCGAACTGCAGGAATCCGTTGAACTGCGCGAGCACCTAAACGATCTGAAAGCAAAGATCGAGGCCGGAACTGCGACCTCCGACGATATTGCAGCTATCCGCGCTGAGTTCAAGATCCTGCAGGACGCAGCACGGACTTTCCGCGCACAGGGTGATCCGAAGCTCCTTGGCGACCTCGAAGATTATTCAGGTAGGGACGCAAACGAGCAGATGGCCCCGTGGCTGGATGCTTGGGACGACACGACTGAAGCGGCGATCGCATACCTGGATGCTGTTGAAGCGTTCATTAACGACGACGTTTCGATGATGATGAGCAAACTTTCGCAGGGGCAACAGGCCTTTGCAAAGTCGAAGACTCACGGGTTCTTCTACGTAAACCACACGGAATACGCAGAGGTTGGCGTGCAGCACATCGTCCCGTTCATCAACTTCGTTGAACAGTACCTAAGCGATCAGGTTCGACTGACAGCCGATCCGGAAGCCCTGGTACTCACCTACATTTCGGACGTGTTCACGAAGCCGACCTCCGGGTCGATTGACGACATCCTCGACGGGGATGACGGAACGGTCGCAGAGTTCAGGAACCCGAACTACCTGTACAAGGACAACTACGTAGGCGTGATGTTCTCGCGTCCAATCACCCTTGAAAACGCGCGATTCGCGTTTGGTGGCGGCAAGAACCACTTCTACGCCGCTAAGGTGCAGTACACGCTTGACGGCGAGGAATGGCTGGACGCAAGCTCCGAGGTGTTTGAGCGCCCCCGTGGAAACGAAACGCCTATCGAGATTTCTGACCTGAACATCGCTGATGTTACGGGTGTTCGCCTGATCTCAACGCGCGACAACGGCGATGACCTCTGGCTGAACATCAAGGGCATCGACGTGAACCGCGATGCAGAAACCAAGCCCTACAAGATCGCGAATATTTCTTTGGAAAACCTCGTGGTCGCGGCTTACTCACTGCAAAATGCAATCGACGGAAACCTCACCACGCAGGTTCAGTTGAAGACTGGCAATGGTCAGGACTACATGGAGCCGGGCAGCGCCGTAGTTGTCGACCTTGGCGAGGCCCGCGATATCGGAAAGGTCGTCGTTCATTCCGGTGACTCCGCCGCTCCCGGTGACCGCCCCACAAAGGCAGTCGTTGAGGTCAGCGACAACGGAACGGACTGGGAGCACTTCAGCAACCTAGACGACGAAACCGCGACCGGAAAGGCGAACGCCCGCTACGTTCGCATCCGCAACACCGTGCACGCACCGGTTTGGTGGCGCCTGCGCGAAATCGAAGTGTTCGCCCCGAGCACTACCGATTCAAACGTTGCCATCTACACCAACGTCGAAGACACCGACCTGACCGTCAGCGAAATCGACTCCGGTGCGCAACTAAGCGACGGCAGCATCGTGCTCCAACCCGGCGAGTTCGTCGGCATCGACCTCGGCAATATCCGCAAACTTACGCAAGTAAACGCCACCGCGGATGCCGGCCACACCGTTTTGCAGCTGGGCAATAACGAACACGTTTGGCGCGAAGTTGAAAACGTCGAGGGCGAGACCGCGCGCTACGTTCGCATCCTCAACAACGGCGCTGACGCCTACACGCTGGACGTGCAGGACTTCATCGTGAAATACCTTGAGGTCGGCGAGTTCGGACGGCTAGTTTCATCCGACATTCCGGTTGCAGCTGGCTGGGGTGATACGCGCGAGGACGGGCGCGGCTTCGACCTCGATATGACCACGGTTACCAAGTTCGGTGGCAATCCGCGCGCGGGTAACACCGCGGTTTATGACCTTGGACAGCCCATCGATATTGAGTCGCTGCGCATTTACACTCCGGATTCGCAGACCGACTACATTCGTGACGCGCGCATCCAGATTTCCCTGGACGGCAACGAGTGGGAGGACGCGTTCGAAATCGGTGACCGCGTAACGGACACCGACCGCACCACGCCGTTTGGTTCAATCACGGATCCGAACAAGCGCGTGGATTCCAACTACCCGAACGTCTTGTACTACGGAAATGACGAGGTCGGAGGAAAGACCGCTCGTTACGTGCGGATCCTAATCACTGCGGACTACCCCACCAGAGCGATCGTGTTTAACGAACTCATGGTGAACAACGGCGAATACGTGTCCCCGGAAGCCAACGCAGAGTTTTCTTCCACGGTCACTGAAACGCCCGGCCACAATCCTTCAAAGATGACTGACCGCGACTTCTCCACATACTGGCGTCCATCCGAGGGCGACGGTGTTTTATCGAAGCAGGTCAGTGAAAACACCGCGGCACTGCGTTTCGTGTCTGCCGGCCAGCCTTCTGGAGCCACAGTCAAGGCTCAGGTCATTGATCCGGAAACGAACGAGGTTTCTGAGATCACGCTGGGCACGCTGGATCAACCAATCACCGATTTCCTCATTCCGGAGAATCTGACGATGCTTGCCTACTCGATCTCGTGGGGTTCAGATATCCCGCAGATCACCGAGGTCATCGCTATTTCAGATGCGGAGCCCGGTGACGAGGCGAAGGCAGAACTGCGTGCGCTGGCAGATGGCACACCGGAGGGATTCGATTCCTGGACTGCTGAAGCAATGGCTGAGTTCGAGGCGCTTCAAGCTGCAGCTCAGCGGGTGCTTGCAAGCGAACACATCGCCAAGGCAAGTGTTGAGTCGATGACGCGATCGCTACAACGTGCGATTGAAAACGCTCCGCTGCAGGCTGATCCAGGTCTACTTGGCGAACTGCGCGGACTCGTAGATGGTGCGCTGTCGAATGACAAGCAGTACTACACATCCGCCACTTTCACGTTCTACAAGAACGCCGTAGATGCCGCTGCCGCGGCCCCGGAAGATGCACAGTCGCTTACAAACGACGACCTCAATGAACTGATTGGTGCCATCAACACAGCGAAGGACGGACTCAAGTACTCCGTCTACCACCGCGAGTTGGCGCAGCAGGTTTACGCGGATAGTGAAGGCTTCGACGAGGACGATTACACGGCCGAATCCTTCCAGCCGTTTGCTGAGGCACGGGAAGCGTTGGCAGAGGCTTTGAAGTCCACGGAGGCAACTCCGATGGAACTGGAAAAGCTTGCCGCCGCACTCTCTGAAGCGCAGAAGAACTTGGAAGAGGCCGAGCCTGAACCCACTGAGACAGACTCGACTGAGTCTGAAGGGCCCACCGAAAGTGAGACCGAAGAGCCTACCGAGAGCGAGCCGACTGAGAGCGAGTCAGTAGACCCGAGCGAGTCTGAAGAACCCACCGAGAGCGAGACCGCGGGGCCTACTGAGACCGAGCCAACTCAGAGCGAGCCAACGCCGACCGAGCCGACCGAGCCTTCAACTTCGGAACCTACCACGGAACCTGAAGAGCCCACTTCGGAATCGACCGAAAGCGAGACGTCCGAACCGACTCCAACTGACCCGACGGACCCAACAGATCCATCGGACCCAACTGAGTCGGAGGAAACGTCCACATCGGATGGTTCAACGGAAGAGCCAAGCGATGACGGCTCCACGCCGAGCGTCCCGGGTGACACGAGTGGTTCTGACTCGCAATCTCAGCCAGGGACTTCCGGCCCCGGAGGTGGCCTGCCCAAGACAGGTGTAAGCGTGATCGCCGCTGGCATCGTGGGAGCCGCCCTACTGGTTCTCGGTGGAGTATTCGTCACCCGCAGACGATTGGAGGATTAATACCGAAAACGTGCCACAAATCGTACCGAGCTAGGCAAGCCGGATACCATCCGGAGCTAGGCATACCGCGCACGATCTGGCAAAGATTGCTTCAGGCGAAACTAGCCTAAGCACGCAAGCAGGGGCCGGCCTTCGAACACAGATCGAAGGCCGGCCCTTTGCGTTCCGTTCCCTACCCGCACGCACGACTCGCCCTCGCGTATTTCTGCGGTCAACTACGTCGTTTCCTCCGCGGTTACGGCCAAGCAACAGCCGCTCAAGAGATGACCCAAACAGATCAATATCGCCTTATTCGCTCACATTTAAGCAAAACCCACTAATTTTCTTTACATCCGCTTTATAGTTGTAGGTGCTTTGTTTCGTTGTCGCAGCGCCGCGGCAGCGCAAAACTAGTTTCCTTGAAAGGGCAAGGGAGCGTAAACGAAAGAGCCGGTATGATTAGACCTTTTCCCACAGGATCTAAACGGCGTGGTTTGGCGGGAAAACGCCTTGCTGCTATGGCCGTTGCGTCTGGTTTGTTACTCGCCGCACCGGGTGGAGCCGCGCTAGCAGATGACGAGTCAGCCACCTTACGATCCGCTTCTACAACTCAGATGAACTCAGTCCCAGAAGTCGTTTTCGTGAACTCTTACGCGGATGCGGAAGCCCGCGTGACAAACTTCAACACGAACTGGAAGTTCAAGCTCGGGGACACCCCGGGTGCTGAAGCCCAGATTTTTGACGATTCAACCTGGGACAACATAACTGTCCCCCACGACTATTCGATCGACCAGGATTACACCAGGTCCGGCGAAGCCGAAAGCGCATTCAAACCGGGCGGCGTGGGCTGGTACCGCAAGACATTCCAGCTGGGTTCCGAACTGGATGGCAAGCGCGTCCGTCTCGACTTTGACGGCGTTTACATGGACGCAACAGTCTACGTAAATGGCGAACAGGTAGCGACCCACCCCTACGGCTATTCCCCCTTCCAGGTTGACATCACCGATCAGGTGAAGATCGGCGCGGAAAACAGCGTCGCCGTTCGCGTGAACAATCAGGTCCCATCTAGCCGCTGGTATTCCGGTTCCGGAATCGGCCGCGACGTCGACCTGGTCGTAACCGACCCGATCCACATCGAAGGCAACGGCGTCTCAGTTTTCACTCCAAACCTGAACGCTGACAACGCCGCGAACGTCCCCACCTCAATCACTGCAAACGTTCGTAATAATTCCGAGGGCGATGCTTCGGTTACACTCGTTCAGTCAATCTTCGAAAAGGGTGGGGACCCGGCCAATGCGATTGGCTCAGTAACTACGGACGCACAAAATGTTGCAGCGGGCGCTACTGCACAGATCGAGTCTGAACTTACTGCCTCAAACCCGACGCTGTGGTCGCCAGAAAGCCCGGCGCTGTACACGGTTCGCACCGAAGTGCAGGTAGACGGCAACACGGTAGACACGTTCGACACTGACTTTGGCTTCCGCTACTTCAGTTTTGATGCCAACGAGGGCTTCTTCCTAAATGGTCAGAAGGTCAAGCTCAAGGGCGTGTCGATGCACCACGATCAGGGTGCGCTCGGCTCCGTTTCCACTCGCGCAGCAATTGAGCGTCAGGTGCGCATTTTGAAGGAAATGGGCATCAACTCGATTCGTTCCACGCACAACACTCCTTCGCGCGAACTGGTTGAGGTTTGCAACGAGGAAGGCATCATCCTGATCTCGGAGTTCTTCGATGGGTGGAACAAGCCGAAGAACTCCAACCGCTACGATTACGCGCGTTTCTTTGACGCCGCGATGGACACCGGCTCACTCATCGGAGCTGCTGAAGGTAAGACGTGGGCGCAGTTCGACCTCGAACAATCAATTGCCCGCGATATTAACGCCCCGTCGATCATCATGTGGTCACTTGGAAACGAGGTTACGGAAGGCACCACAGGTGTTCCTGGCTACGTTGGTATCCAGCAGAACCTAATCAACTGGACGAAGGCAATGGACCCGACGCGTCCAGTTACCGATGGGGACAACAAAAAGAAGGGTGGATCGAACGAGATGCACCCGCAGGGCATCGCTGACGCGGATGGTATTAACGGCTTCAACTACATGAAGGGAAGCCAGTACGACAGCGTCCACAGCGCGAACCCGACGTGGAAGATTTACGGTGCGGAAACCGCATCGGCTGTAAACAGCCGCGGTATTTACAACGTTATCGGAAACCGTCAGGATGCGGGCGGTCAGCAGCTGACTTCTTATGACTACTCGGCAGTGCCGTGGGGCCACCCGGCTTCAGAGGCCTGGTTCGACACGATCACGCGTGACTTCGTTGCGGGCGAGTACGTGTGGACCGGATTCGACTACCTGGGCGAGCCGACCCCGTGGAACGGTGTAACCGCAGGCGTTCCAGGTAACGCGAAGTGGCCGGCGCCGAAGAACTCGTTCTTCGGAATCATTGATACGGCTGGTTTGCCGAAGGATTCGTTCTACTTCTACCAAAGCCAGTGGAACGACTCGAAGAACACTCTGCATATCCTGCCGGCATGGAATGAAAACGTTGTGTACAAGGACCGGAATGGAAATGTTCCGGTTGTCGTCTACTCGGATGCTCCCGCAGTTGAACTGTTCTTCACCCCCACCGGATCGTCGACCCCGCAGTCGCTTGGAAAGAAGGATTTCACCACCAAGACGACTGATGGTGGTTACGAATACCAGATTTACGAGGGCGATGATAAGTCAAGCACCGAGCACGAGAACCTGTACCTGCGTTGGAATGTTCCATTCAACGAGGGCACGATCACTGCGAAGGCGTACGACGCTGATGGCAATGAGCTCGACACGAGCGCCTGGGAAGGTCGCCAGTCGGTAACCACGACGGGAGCGGCATCTAAGCTTGCCGCGAGCGTGGATCGTCCTGAGATTCAGGCCAGCGGAACGGACCTTGCATACGTGCACGTTCGCGTAACGGATGCTGATGGAAACGTGGTTCCTGATGCTGCCAACAAGGTGACTTTCAACGTTGATGGTGAAGGCACCCTGATCGGCGTTGACAACGGTAGCTCGCCGGACCACCAGTCGTACCGCGACAACAACCGCAAGGCGCACGCAGGTGAATTGGTTGCGATCGTACAGTCCACCAAGGAGGCCGGTAACTTCACCGTTACCGCCACCGCAGACGGCCTCGAACCCGCATCTGTTTCGGTAACGACAACTGAGGTTGCAGACGGTGCGGAAGGTGCGGCGATTGATAGCTTCAAGTATTCACGCCACGTCTACCTGAAGACCGGTTCGACGCTTGAGCTGCCTGACCAGGTTGAGGCTCGCTACACCGACGGTTCGGTGAAGACTGTGCCCGCAACGTGGGAGTCGCTGACTGAAGAACAGCTTGCAACGCCCGGCACTTACACGGTTTCGGGTGAGGCTGAAGGCATTGCGATTTCAGTAATCGTGAATGTGATCGACGGAGTTGCGGCACTGCTGAACTACTCGACCACTTCCGCGGTTGGCGCGGTTCCGTCTCTGCCGGATTCTCGCCCCGCGGTGCTGCCTAATGGTGACGTCAGCAAGGCCCTGTTCCCCGTCGCGTGGGAGATGCCGGAAGATTCCGCATTTGGAACTGAAGGCACCGTCGTCGTTGACGGCACGGCAAACGTGTTCGGCGAAGACCTAACGGTGACCGCGAGCGTCCGCGTCCAAGCTGAGGCAATCCAGATCGGAAAGAACATCGCTGCGGACGCCCTGGATCTAACCCAGAGCGTTGACCCGTCCGAGCAGTCTGACACCCTTGAAGCTGTTCGCGATGGTTCAACAGCGCACGACCCGAATACCGCGGGCGGCCCGAACCCCAGCGCATGGTCCAACTGGCAGGCTTCCCAAAACGGTAAGGACGAAGCAGACCTCACGTTCGTTTACGCAACGCAGCAGCGTTTCGGTGAAATCAAGGTCTTCTTCTTCCAAGACACCGCTTCCGCACGCTGGCCGGAACCGAACACTACCAGCATCGAAATTTCCGAGGACGGAAACACCTGGACGCCGGTAGAGGCAAGTGAAACGATTGGCGAAGCCAACGAACGCGTGAAGCCTTACACCTACACCTTCACTCCTGTGGGTGCGACGTATGTGCGCCTGCACGTTAAGAACTCCACCGAGCCGACCGGCACGCAGTGGCGTGCTTGCACCGGCATTACGGAGATCGAACTGAAGGTTGCGCAGGGTAGCTTCTCAACGTTTGACACCGCCGCCTTGGATTCCTTGAAGGTCAACGGCAAGGCCGTTTCTGAAGCTGCTTTGGAATCGGGTTCATATTCAACGAGGGCGCTGTCCGCAACTGTCGAAGCTGTGGGCAAGGACAACACCGCGGTGACTGTTCTGCCCCAGTTTGAGGACAAGATCAAGATCTTGCTTGAGTCAGAGGATAACTCCAAGCTGGAGACTTTCGTGATTAACCTCGCGCAGGATGCGGATGCGGGAGACCTGCCGGTCGATGACGATTCGCGTGACTACCCAGTTGAGAAGATTACGCCGAGTGCTGCTAGCGAACAGCCAATCAACGCCGCTGGTACGGAAGGCCCGGCAAGCTTGGCGTTCGACAAGTTGGCGAACACGCTGTACCACTCGAACTGGCAGTCGATTCCTGATTTCTCCACGCATTCTCTGACTATGCAGCTGGAAGAGCCTGCAAAGATTGAAGCGCTTCGCTACCTGCCGCGTCAGGACGGGAATGTGAACGGTTCCGTCACGCAGTACCGCGTTGAGTATTCCAATGACGGTAACGAATGGCAGACAGCTGGTGAGGGCTCGTGGGATAACCCGCAGGATAAGAGCTGGCGCATCGCCAAGTTCGAACCTGTAACCGCGCAGTACTTCCGCCTAATCCCGGTTCACACCGCGGGTGAGGGCGCTCAGCAGGACCGCTTCTTCTCGGCCTCGGAAATCAGGCTACGTATGGCACCTGAAACGATCGATATTTCTGACGAGGCACTGGTTGAAATTACCGTCCCCGCAGAAGTCACGGTTGATCGGGTGGACGCGGATAATCCGGTTCTCTACCCCGAGCTTGCCGCCGCAGGCTTCCAGGTACGCCTGCTTAACGCTGAGACTACCGACGTAGAAGCTACACCGATGGCAAGCCGAGCTGCTGAAGATGGCACGCTCGTGTACGGCGTCGACTACCTGCTTTCGTTCGAAGGCAACGAGTCCGCAGGCGACGCGTCAGTCACAATCGAGGGCATCGAAGATTTCTCCGGAATCGTAACCAGGCCCTTCGTCATTAAGGTGAAGGAAGCCGAAGTTACGGGTCTGGCAGTAAAGACTCCACCCACGAAGTCGATTTACGAGGCCGGAGAGATGCTTGATCCTACCGGTCTGGTGCTGACGCTAACGTACAGCGACGGCTTGGAAGAGGAAGTCACCTACAGTGAGGACGCCGGGTTCGAGTTCGTACCTGCGCTCAATGAAGCACTAGTTGAGGGCACAAACAGCGTCCTGGTTAGCTACGCGGGTCACGAGGCAACCTTCTCGATCACCGTGAAGCCGGAAACGACGGATCCAACAGATCCGACGGAGCCTTCAGAGCCGACCGAGCCCACGGATCCGTCAGGGCCCACTGAGCCGACGGACCCCTCAGAGCCGACCGAGCCCAGCGAACCTAGCGAACCGACCGAGCCTTCCGAGCCCAGCGAGCCTGGTGAGCCAACCGACCCTGGCGAACCTAGCGAACCGACGGAGCCCGGAACTCCTACTGATCCCACTAC
>DUQT01000189.1 GCA_012837655.1 Actinomyces sp.
CATCTGCGCGAACAGAGCTTCCCGGCATCACGCCTGAACGGACATATCAAATCGTTGCGGGAGCAGAAGTTGCCATGCGCGCAATGAAGGCATTCAAGATCAAAGAGCTGGAAATCTGCCCGTGGGCACTTCGCGAAGGTGTCCTACTGGAAAGAATTGACCGGATGGAAGCGAAACCACGATCATCCGGGTTGGACCTTGCGGGGTTGGGAGAGGCTTAAAGGCCATAAATAGGACCTTCATCCTACACCTATATAGTCCAAATAGCAAGCAATCCCTGCCTTTTGCGCGTCGTACACGATATCCTATTTACAGTACCTCAAATTGAGGTCTAGTACGCATTCATTCCGTTAACCATGTGACGTAGAAAATGCCATGTGCAGACCTGCTCGAAGCTTCTCCCCATAGAGAGGTCAAACTGTTGAACGCTCAGCGCATCGAAGCGGGTCGTTTTCACCTTGGAGGAAGAGATGAAAACCGCGTCGAACCCCCGCGGGCGTAGAAAAGGGCTCATTTTCGCGGCCCTGACCGCCCTGGCCGTAATACTTGGGTTGTTTATGCCGGGCCTTGCACCACTACTGGGAGCGCAGGCAGCCGATCTGGAAATCGATCCGGACGCCACAAATGACCTAATCGTTACAAAGACTTTCACCGGAGATATTGAAGCTAGCGAAATCCCGGAAGACCTAGTAATCACTCTCACTTCGGAAAGTGGCGAAGTCCTTACAACCACCAGTGCTGAAGTTATCGACAGCGATAGTGCATTTGAGAAGAAGTGGATGTTCCGGGATGTCCCGGTAGGCACCTACACCGTCACGGAAAGTGGCCAGGAAGTTCCCGGATACACGGTCACCAGCACTCAAGAGGCCGTGGCTGTGAACCCGCCTCCATTTATCCTCACTCAGGTTCAGCGAGATACGCCGAACAATACACTCGACTGGCCGATCTCCCTGACGGACGACACTAACACTTTCTTTGCCGCAAGCCTCACGAAGGGTGAAGGAGTCGCAGTTCTAACGCTGAACCAGCTGTCTGCGTATCAACAGCAGGTAGTTACCAGCCGCATCGCTGAAGTTGGAGGCCCATTTGGCGGCATCGACAAGAAGGGCATTACCTTCTACAACGTCGATGCAGGTGGCAACAGCTTCACAGCGGAAAATGGGGGCACGTTCACCTACGACCCCGAGAAGGGCCTGGTACATATTGGCGACGAGAGTCATTGGACTTAACTCGTACTTTTGTCATTCAACATCAAGGGCGCCACTGCCGAAACTGCGGTCGTCAACGACTACAAGGCACAAACGACCACCCTTGAAGGTAACAAGACTTGGGACGACAACGATGACCAGGACGGGAAGCGTCCCGAATCTATTACCATCCGCGTGTTTGATGGTGACAAACAGGTCGCCGTTCAGGAAGTAACCGCAGAAGATAACTGGTCGTGGAAGTTTGAGGGCCTGAGGGAATATCGCGGCGGCGAGAAGATTGTCTACACCATTACTGAGGACCCAATTGAGGGGTACACGTCAGTAGTGAACGGATACGACGTAACCAACACACACGCTCCCGAAACCGTC
>DUQT01000190.1 GCA_012837655.1 Actinomyces sp.
GATCCGATGTCTAAAACTCCAAGGCGCATACCTTTATCGTATACACGCAAAGCCGAGAAAGTTTCGCCCTGAAACTGGACACTTGGCGAAACGTTTGCAAAGTCGTGACACACTGGGGGCATGCCTATCAACGCGACCGCTCAGTTTCAAAGTTTGTACCCGAACAATCCGGATGTGAACGAACCGGACTCTGCGCTACTGCGCGAATTCGCGTCCCGCCTGCAGGGGCGCGTTCAAGGTGAACTGGACTTCACGACGATCACCAGGGCTATTTATTCAACTGATGCGGGTAACTATCGCGTTGTTCCGCAGGCCGTTTTCGCGCCCGTAAATAAGGAAGAGGCCGCGCTTGCCATTAACACCGCCCGCGAGTTGGGGATTCCCATTACTCCGCGCGGTTCTGGCACTTCCTGCGCCGGCAATGCGATCGGCCCCGGCCTCGTGATGGATTATTTGCGGCACATGAATCGCGTGCTTTCGATTGATCCGGAAAATAAGACCGCGGTCGTTGAACCGGGTTGCGTTGAGGCCACTTTGCAAAAGGCCGCTGCTGAATACGGTCTTCGTTTCGGCCCGGATCCCTCCACGCAGAACCGCTGCACGATCGGCGGAATGGTGGGCAATAATGCGTGTGGCCCGCACGCGACGGCGTGGGGGAAGACGTCCGAAAACGTCCTTTCCTTGGAAGTTATTGATGGCCGAGGGCGGCACTACGTTGCCCAATCAGGTGATCTTTCAGCCGTTGATGGCCTGCAGGAACTGGTTGAGGCCAACCTGCAGCCGATCCGAACTCAGATGGGGCGCTTTGGCCGCCAGGTTTCGGGGTACTCGCTGGAGTATCTGCTTGCCGAGAATGGCCGGAACCTCGCGTCCATGCTGGTTGGCTCAGAGGGGACGCTCGTGTCCGTCCTCGAAATTGAAGTAAAACTGGTTGACGTTCCCCGCGCGCCCGTCCTGGTCGCGATCGGCTACCCAGACATGATTGCTGCGGGCCACGACGTTCCCGCGTTGCTGAAGCACAAACCGCTCGCGGTTGAGGGCATGGATAAGCGCCTGGTCGACGTTGTTCGCGTGCACAAGGGCCCCGGCGCAGTGCCGGAACTCCCCGCGGGGGAAGGTTGGCTCATGTGCGAAATCGGCGGAGACGACCTCGACGACGCAATGGAAAAAGCGCGCGCAATGGCAGCCGACGCGGACTCGACTGCAATCGCGATCTACCCGCCCGGGGAGGACGCCGCCCGACTCTGGCGAATCCGCGCCGACGGAGCCGGTCTGGGCGGACGCACCCCTGTTGAAATCGACGAGGACGGAAACGTCGTCGGCGGCAACGAACAGGCGTGGCCAGGATGGGAGGACGCGGCTGTCCCGCCCGAAAATCTAGGTAACTACCTCGAAGACTTCACCGCGCTGATGAAGCGCTACGACATTAACGGCCTGCTGTACGGCCACTTCGGCGACGGTTGCGTACACGTCCGCCTGGATATGCCGCTTGGCTCAGAAGCCGGAGTGGGCAAATCAAAGGATTTCCTGGTTGAGGGCGCAAAGTTGCTAGGCAAATACGGTGGATCCGTGTCGGGCGAACACGGTGACGGCCGATCGCGCTCAGAGCTGTTGCAGTACATGTACACCCCGGAAGTCATTGAACTGCTGGCGGCCGTCAAATACCTGTTTGACCCCGACAATCTGATGAACCCGGGTGTTTTGACGCAGCCTCGAGCCCTCGTCGGTGCCGCTGGCGGCCATCCGGATCATGCCGAATTCAATAGGGCGTTTGCGCCGAATCCCTTAGAGGCGGATCTGCGCCGCCCTCAGGCAATCGAATATCGCGCGACTGACGGCTTCCAATTCCACGAGGACCATGGCGACTTCACCACCGCAGTTCACCGCTGCACCGGAGTTTCAAAATGCCGCGCAGACAACACCGCGGCGGGTGGGTTCATGTGTCCGTCATTCCTTGCAACTAGAAACGAAGTGGACTCCACGCGCGGGCGGGCGCGGATCCTGGAGGAGATCACGAACGGCGAACTCATCGCGACGTGGGATGACCCGCGCGTTGAACGCGCCCTCGACCTGTGCCTGGCGTGCAAGGCGTGTGCAACCGACTGTCCGGCCGGTATCGACATGGCGAAGTATCGTTCCGAGGTTTTCCACCGCAAATACAAGGGGAAGTTGCGCCCGATGGGCCACTACCTGCTGGGTAGGCTGCCGCAGTGGACGCGGTTGACTGCAACGATTCCGGGTTTGGCGGTCGTCGCCAACGCAGTCATGAAGGTGAAGCCCATCCGCGATCTGACCTTCAAGATTGCTGGCATCGATACGCGTCGCGAGATGCTCACTTTGCAAAGCCACCTATTCAACAAGTGGGCCAATAAGCACACGTGCGCGAAAGCCACCGGAGACGTCCCCCGCACCGAAAAGGGCCGCAAATACGTCGTTTTGTGGGCCGATTCGTTCAGCCAGTCGCTAAACGATAAGGGTGCGCGCGACATGATCGACGTCCTCGTCGCCGCCGGGTACACGCCGCTTCTGCCCTCTCGGGATCTGTGCTGCGGCCTCACGTGGATCACCACCGGCCAGCTGAATACCGCGCGCGAAAAGATTAACCGCCTGGTCACCGAGCTCGCGCCCTTCGCGAAGGCCGGCATCCCCATCGTCGGTGTCGAACCGTCGTGCACGGCAGTCCTGCGCGATGACGCCCTCGATCTTGGAATTCCAAACGAGGACGTGGCTGTGGTTTCGCAGGCAACGCACACGCTTGCGGAACTGCTGACCGCGCCCGCGCCGATCGGGCCGGAAACGGATGATTGGATGCCTGATTTGAAGGGCGTCGAGGTCGTGGCTCAGCCGCACTGCCACCACTATTCCGTGATGGGGTGGGACGCCGATCAGACGATTTTGACCCGAGCTGGTGCGAAGATCACGAAGCTGTCGGGATGCTGCGGGTTGGCTGGCAACTTCGGCATGGAGGACGGTCACTACGAAGTTTCGGTCAAGGTCGCTGAAAACTCGCTACTGCCGGCGTTGGATGAACATCCGGACGCGGTCTACTTGGCGGACGGCTTTTCTTGCCGAACGCAGGCGCAGCAGTTGCGTGGCCGCGATGGTGTTCACTTGGCATCGCTGATCAAGAAACACCTTGGAACCCATGTAAACTAGTCACTCGCGCGTAATTTTGTGTACCGGATTACTTTATGAGGTGTCCGTGACACAATAGACCCAAACCACGTGTAACAGGATGGGTGAAGTAATGCCATTATTTGAGTTCGACGACGGTCGCCTCATCCCGGCGCAGTTCGGACGCACTGTCCGTGACGGATTGACCGACGACATCCTCAAATCTGTGCGAGAACAGGTGCTCGAGATTGTCGGGCGCCCCCTCTTCCCGATTACGTGGCAAGATTCCGCGCCTGTTGGTTCAGGCATGGACGGGGGAGCGCCCCGCCTAACGGCACTGGACGCATCCGGCCAGGTGGTGTCGGTTGAGGTCGTTGAGCGACTGGATTCCACCACCATGATCGATTCACTGTCGCGTCTAGCCGACACCGCATCGCTGGGATGGAATGACCTCGCAGCCGCGTATCCTGGCGGCATTCAAGGATTCCGCATGGGGTGGGCAGAGTTTCGCGACGCGATGCCGCCTTCACCCGCGCCCGGACCGCGCCTGATTTTGGTAGCCGGGTCTATCGCCGATACTGTTCGACCCGCACTGGATGTTTTGGCATCTTCTGGCGTTGAGGTCCACGAAATCGCTGTTCGCGCAATGTCGAACGGGCGAAAGTTCATCGACGTGCAAGCCGTTGGCCCGCGCCTTTACGGCCACAACCCCAACCTGCTTTTGGGGCGTTCATCGCAAACCCTGGAGCTCACGGCGTTCAGCAATACCGCGGTGGAAACTCCCGAAGGTCGCCACCTCACGCAAGCAGCGAACTTCGATGAATCGACGCACTCTGGGGCGACCCACGCCGAGGCCGGCGATGAAGCCCCGGAGACGCCGATGGACGCCGCGCAAACGGACGATGTCGATTTCGAAGATGACTTAACCGCGGCTGATTACTCAATTGATGTAGCCGAACCGGCCGATTCTGTTGAATCCGCCGATGCGGGGCCGGCTCACGCTGGTGCGACTGACGCCGATGATGTCGAATTTATTGACGAGGGCGCAGCTGGCGACACTGTTGGTGAAGAGGTTTCTGAAACCACTGACCAAAACTACGACCTGATTGAACCCGGTGACACTCCGGAGGAAGCCCTCACGCCAGCAGATGGAACTACTGCCCTGGCAAGTGGTGCTACGGAAGAACCGCATGGCCGACATGAAGAACCTGCTGAGCAGGAGGCCGCCCATGATGCCGAGGAGGACGAAGCGGATATTCCTCAGCTGAAGGAAGATTCCGACGGCCTGCATGTAATTGGGCAGATTCTTGGGCAGGACACCCCGATCGTTTGGCAGCGCACAGAGGTTGAAAAGTACGGTGCGACTTTGACTCCTGAAGGTGAAATCCGCACGGCCAACTGGTCTACCGGTGATCCTGACGAGGCCGCCGCAATGGTATCTGGGTCATCCCAGTACAGCGGATGGGAAGTTTGGCACCTGGGCGATCCAATGGGCCCGAGCCTGCGCGAAGCACTTGGCGAACTCAACCGCGAGATCCGCGACGAATACGAAACTGTGGGCTCACCGCGCCGCGGCCGCAGGTCTCGCCGCGCACGATAACTTCCCCTCATCGCCGAATTTGTCAAGATCCGTCAAACCGAGCACGACGCTCTGCCGTCGTGCCATCTGCACGCCTTGCTTGCCGCGGCGCCATCTGCACACCTCACTGCGCTACCAACTACGCGCATTACCGCGCTGTCAGCTACCTGCGTTACCGGTCCGCCAATTGCAAGTCCTACCGCGGCGCCAGTTGCACGTCTTCGGGGAGAGGAACCCGCAACCCCTGCAGTTCAGCGGACTCCGTCCTCGTGAAATCTGAACGACCGATAACGGCGTAACGCAGCCAGGAAAGCGTTGCGCTCCAAACTTTTCGACGCACGGGTGGAATAGAAAGCGCTAGGTCGTGTACGCCGGCGATGC
>DUQT01000191.1 GCA_012837655.1 Actinomyces sp.
AAAAGCGAAGGATCGGTGGGTTACAGCGGTGACAACCAGGTCCGGGTCAAGGCGTATTTTCCACGCTCCCAGCAGGTCTGCAATGTTGGGATTTACAGCTGCTGGAGGAGCCGGAACGCGAGATGATTTACTACGACTCACTAGGATTCTTTCTGCTCGGAATCTACCTTGTCGAAGAATCCAGCTAGTTTGGCGAACCGCGGATCCAGCAGTTCGTGCTTGTGATCGTCGGGGAGGTTCGCCCACTTCTCTCCGCACACATCGCACAGGCCCTGGCAGTCCTGGGAACACAGCGGTTGGTACGGGAATGAGGTGACAATGTTGTCGCGCAGGAGAGGTTCCAGCTCGATCTTGTCTCCCTCGAGGACTTCCAGACCTTCCACGCCCTCGTCACCGTGTTCGTCGCGCATGCGGGCTATGGCTTCGGGGGTGAAGAACATTTCGGATACGTCGATATCTCTTGAGATCTTGATTGGGTCCAGGCATCGCACGCATTCGGCGTGTAGGTCTACGGTCGCGTTGGCTTGAAAGAGGACTCCGTCAATGAGTGAATGTACAGTGATGTCCACCGGAATGTCGCTTCCTTCAGGCACGGCCATGACTGCGGTTTTCAGATCATCAGGTGCGATGAGGTCCAGGTGGAATGTGCGTTCGTGATCAGGTTCGGTGGGTAGCGTCGTAATATCTAGAACGGCGCCATTAAATTTCCGGTTAGACACTTGGGATCCCTCCAAGAACAAACTAATGATTCCAGTGTAGCCCCGGATTAGCGGTCGGCTAATCGGGCCCTGTACTGGACCCTAAATCCTAGTGGAATGTGCTGGTCTTGTCGACAAAACTAAATGTCCACAAGACCAGTTGCTAGCGGCCTTCCCTGCGTGCTTCCTGGCGGGCTTCGATTGCATCCTGTCCCGCGTGCGTCTGCTGGGTTATGCGATCCAACGCGATGGCCAGGGTTTCAAGTGACTGAGCACAGTACTTGTCTGCACCCTCGGCAAGTTCGACGGCCTTCTTGTGTGCGCTGCGAACAATGTCTTCAGCTCGCTCGCGCGCCTGGATAGACACGTTTTCCTGATCGATCATTTCCTCAGCCTGAGCGCGCGCCTGCTCGACGATCTTTTCAGCTTGAGAACGAGCTGAGGTAATCATGTGCTCAGCTTCTGCCGAAGCACGTTCACGCACCTGTTCGGCGTCTTCGCGAGCACGCTGGCCCAGCTCATCTGCCTTTTCACGAGCCTGCTCCACGATGTCTTGTGCGCGGGCGTTCGCTTCCTGAATGGTCGTCTCAGCAGCAGTGTCAGCGCGTCCCATCACGGCATCAGCGTCGGCTACCACGGCGTCAGCGGCGACGAGGTCGTCAGGAAGCGCTTGGCGTGCCTGCTCCAACAGGTCGAGCACCTCAGCCTTGTTGACGAGCACGGATGCGCTCATGGGCAGTGCGCGCGCGATTTCGACCAGGTCTTCGATCTGGTCGAGTGCCGCGATAACGGTTGATGGGCCGTAGACATCATCGATCGGCTCCTGCCGTTGGGGGACGTCCGACTCATCGAGGATCTCGTCAAATCCTGCTTCTTCGTTGTAGTGCTGTTCGTCGCTCATGATGTTTTCCCTTCACCTCGGCTGCCGAGGATCTTGTTGTCCAGTGCTTCGCGGACATGCTCGCTAACCATCGCTGACACGTCGCCACGGTTGATCGCCACTTCCTTAACGATCGTTGACGAAATGTGGCCCAGTGAGGGATGCGTTGCAAGGAGAATGGTTTCAATGTCGGCAAGCTCCCGGTTCACAGTTGCTTGCGGAAGTTCAAAGTTTGCGTCTACCGCGGACCTTAGGCCTTTCACGATCGCCGTCACTTCACGGTCTTTGCACCATTGGGCAAGCAAACCGTCGACGTTTTCCACAGTCACGCCCTCAATGTCGCGAACACTTTCGCGCGCGAGTTCGACGCGTTCTTCGCGTGTGAACATGTATTTTTTGGACGTGTTTTCAGCAACACCAACGATGACCTCGTCAAAGAGGACTGCGCATCGCCTGATGATGTCAACGTGTCCTTTCGTGATCGGGTCGAAAGAACCTGGTACTACTGCACGGGTCATGACTTATACGGTATCGGGTTTACCTTCGAAAGTTAGGAACCACACCCTAGTTTCTCCCCATTTTCTGTCCGATTCGCGCAAATATCCTTGCGGCCACGTCGGCTCAGCGGTGCGGGATGACAGTTCCACGACAACTAGCGCATCGTGAGCGAGGAAGTTAGCCAGGTGTTCGAGGACCTCCACCAGTCGCGCAGGCTCGATGTCGTAGGGCGGGTCCAAAAACGCGAGTGTGAAGTCGTGAATGCTTTTAAACTTTGCCGCGTCTGACCGGACTACCTCTACGTTTTCGAACTTGTTTCGTGAAACGTTTTTTCGAAGTACCTTTACGGCACCCGGCGCAGAATCCACGAGGACGCAGCGATGAGCTCCTCGCGACATTGCTTCCAGTCCTAGTGCGCCTGAACCTGCGAACAGGTCAATGACTCTGGCTCCATCAATCTCATCCCAGCTTTCCAAGCGAGAAAATAGTGCTTCCCGCACCCGCTCTGAAGTTGGTCGAGTACCGCGGTCCGGCACGTCCAAAGACCGTCCGCCGTGCGTTCCTGAAACTATTCGCGTCATGCCTACGACCTTTCCATCCACTCGGTCTCTTCATCCAGCTGCGCGATCGCGGCTCGAAGGTGGGGATATTTTTTCAGTGTCGGGTCTTCATTCACGAGGACGGAAGCGTGCTGGCGCGCTCCTTCAATGATCGCGGAATCTCGCATGACCCTAAGAGCCTTTAGTGAAGTTTTCCCGCCGGACTGCGCGCCACCCAGAACATTGCCTTCGTGGCGCAGTTTAAGGTCAGCTTCAGCGAGTTCAAAGCCGTCCCTGATGGACGCAAATGCTTCAAGCCGCTTCATGGAATCTGCCGGTAACCCATCACGGTGAACGGCCATGCAGATAGCTTTTTGACCACCGCGGCCGACTCGGCCTCGAAGCTGGTGAAGTTGAGATAGGCCAAACTGCTGTGAGTCTAGGATGACCATCATTGATGCTGCTTGAATATCGACTCCGACTTCGATGACGGTGGTTGTAACTAGAAGTGGTGTTTCCCCCTGGTTAAAGCCCTGAATGATCTGGGCTTTTTGTTCTGGATTCATGCGTCCGTGAAGGGATGCAATGTTGATGCCGTGCAGGGCTGGGAGTTGAGTCAGCATCTGCAACGTGTCCTCCACGTTGGAGAGCTCCGAGTCTTCCCCTTCGGTGGAGTCAATGCGCGGAGCAACCACAAAGACGCGACCGCCGGAGTCGATTTCCTCGCGGGCACGCTCCCACATGCGGTTCACCCACGCCGGATTAGCTGAGTTAACCAAAAAAGTGTCAACGGGTATGCGCCCCTTGGGAAGCTCCCGGATCGAAGTTACGTCCAGATCACCAAAGACGGTCATGGCAATTGTGCGCGGAATCGGGGTGGCCGTCATTGTGAGCATGTGCGGAACAATTTCGCGATCTTCACGCAGTTTTTCGCGCTGCGCGACGCCAAACCGGTGCTGTTCGTCAACTACTACTAGGCCCAGGTTGGAAAACTGTAGTGAATCCTGGATTAGGGCGTGCGTGCCCACAAAAACAGCGGCTTGCCCGGTCGCCGCTAGTTCGGACACGCTTTGACGCCTACCTGTTTTTGATGATCCCGTCAGCAATTCCACTGGGACGGGAAGCATTCGAGCAAGTGAGGCAGCGTGCTGTTGCGCCAATACTTCCGTCGGGGCCAGGAGCGCCGCCTGGTAGCCCGCGTCTACAGCCGCGGTCATTGCCAGCCCAGCGATGACGGTCTTTCCGGCTCCCACATCGGCCTGCAATAGCCTTTGCATTGGGTGCGGTTTTTGCATGTCAGCCAAAATCTCTTGGAGCGCTTGATCTTGACCACCAGTAAGTTCAAACGGTAGGCCCGCCCGCGCCTGTTCCATTTGGCTTCCAGGTTCGATCACGTGAGCCGCGTCCTCGTCAGTAGCGGCCCTTCGCTGTAGCAGACCGGCCTGCAGTACGAGCGCTTCCGCCCATTTCACAGTCTTTTTCGCGGTGGCAACCTGCTCATCTGATTGCGGGTCGTGCAGTTGTCGAAGTGCCTCAATTAGGGGCACGAGGGCGTGGCTTTCACGCACATTCTGGTCAAGCGGGTCGCTAATATCTTGGTCTTGGACCATTCCCACGATGATCTTGGCGCTGCGTTCGGTGAGCCAGGATGGACACTTCGCAGTTGCGGGGTAGATCGGGATTGGTCGTTCAACTCGAGCCTGCGGGTCGTCACTGTCGAAGCGTTCAAAGTCAGGATGAGTCAGTTGCGGACGCCCGCGATAATAGGAGATTTTCCCGGCGAATAGGTGCTGCGAACCGGGTGTCAGAAGCCGCTGGTGGACTGACAGAGCGCCGGGGTGTCGCGCAAAGAAGGTCGCGTTGATTGTCCCTACACCGTCGGTGAGTTCAACTGATAGCCGCACTCCCCTGGTCCGGTTCCGAATGAGGTCAGCGGATACGACTTGGGCGAGCAGAGTCACGTCCTCGCCCTCGAAAACAGAAATGAGCGGGGTCAACTTGCCCCAGTGCGCGTATCGACGCGGGAAGAAGAATAGTAGGTCGCGTCCGGTTTCTAAGCCTAGGGAGGCGAGCTTTTTTGCGCTGCGGCTCCCCACGATTCGTTCTAAAGGGGCGTCTAGTAGATCGGGTTTTTCAGGAACGCTTGGGCTGGTTTGTTTGCTCATCCGTTTACTAGCACCACCTGAGCTGGTTCGGCGCGGACATCTTCAATGAAGGTTGACGCGTTTCTTTGTTCCAACGCCATTTCAATCGCGTGTCGAAGTAGCGGATCGGGTCTTGGTGTCATCATGATTACGCGTTCAAGTCCGTATCCGATCAGTTGAACGAGCTGGTTGTTAACAGTGTCCGGATCGAGGTCATCCAGGATTACGACGCGACCTTTTGCGCGCCGCACTGAGGATTCCAGGATTGAAGTTGTAACGCTTTGGGTCCGGTCACCAACTTGGGGCATGAAGATCGGCGCGGCTTCCGCGGCGCAAACTGAAACGGCGACGTCTGAAAGCGGGTATTCGTCCTTTACGACCACGATGTCTCGCGACAGTTTGGCTAGTTTTTCCGCGCGTTTCGCAACCTGTTCGGCGTCCTCATCGGCGGCCAGCACGAGTGATACTCCCGCGGGTGCGGACAGCATCAGTTCTGAAATAACCACGGCGTCTTGACTGATTGGATTCAACACGACGTGAGCACCCGTTGACGCGACTTCTTCCAGGAAATGTTCGTGGCGAAGCAGCGCAATTACGCGCACCGTTTCGGGGCGTTGCCAAGTTGGTCGCGATAGATAGAGGACGCCGCTTGCTTCCTGTTGAACGGCAAGCTCGTCGTATCCGATTAGTTCCCCGTAGCGAGCGTCCTTCACCACGATGTGCCTAACCCAGCCCGTGCGCGGCAAGACTGACGAGGGCGTAGCTGTGTCGATGTGAAAGCGCCAGGTGCCCATTCCCAGGGCGTCGGCTGATCCCTGCAGGGAAAATCGCAGACCACGATTAGTTAGCATCTGGCGGAATTCTTCGAAATCTTCGCGCATGAAGTCGACATGGAAGTCGACGGAAAACTCAGCTCCCCTGTGCGGTTCAGGGCTGTGGTCACGCAGACCTGCCGCGGTTTGCGCAAGGCTGCGCATCATGTCTTGGACTACTGAGAGTGGGTTCCCTGAGCGTTCATAAACCGAGTGCAGCGCGGAAATCATTACCGAAAGCACGCAGGCGCCCGGGTTGATCCAGCCACTCGTTGCTTCAATCAAGGCGTCCTGGCTGACCATCGAGGCATGCCCGATCATGATGTGCACAGCATCAATCGGATCGGGAGTATCTTTGGCCACTTCAGCTGCGGCAGATGCCATATCCATTAGTTCAGAGGCGGGTTGAGAAAACGATCCTTTGATCGTTTCCGGAAGTGAAACTAGGAACGCCCTCAGGTCAATCGGTCGAATAGTTTCGTGTTTCGCGACTTTCGCTAACGCTGCCAACACGTTTGTAATAAGCAGACCAACGTGCCCCTGTGCCGCGGATCTGGAATAGATGGTCAGGGCTTCCATGGTCGCACTTGCGGATTCGGGAGCCCCACCCGACCTGTCAACCATGCGCTTGATCGCGGCCAGGGAGCGTGCCGCGTTCGTGCCCGTATCGAAGTCTGACCCACGCAGAGCATTCAGGTCATCAAGAAACGGCGCGAGGGCATCCAGGCTTGTCGAGGTGCGCTCGACAAACTCAACTAATGCCGCGCCATCCAGGTCGGATCGATACGTGTCACTCATGATTGAATCGTCTCACGACGCGCGGACATTTATTCTCTCGCGCGCGGAGCAAGCTGAAAGGCATGCAACGAAACGCCGCCAGTACCAACCACCTGTTCTCATGCGCGCGGGAACGTTGCAGGTATCTGTGCCGACACGCAAACGGCAGGCATTTATCCTCACACTCGCGGGCACGTGAACTGCAACTGTCGATTGTGTTCCACTAGACACCGCTAATACCCCCGGATGGTTGGAAAATACGGGCGCATTCCGATACGCTATACAGGTTGTCTGAGGTAGACAACGATTTGGCTACCTCACAGTGTTCTAACAGAACACCACTATTTGTAAGACTTTCTAGGAATCGGAGATACGACCGTGGCTTCTAAGTGCGACGTCTGTGGCAAGGGACCTGGCTTCGGGAAGAGCGTTTCGCACTCCCACGTGCGGACCAACCGTCGTTGGAACCCCAACATTCAGCGTGTTCGTGCAATCGTTGATGGCACCCCTAAGCGCCTCAACGTGTGCACCACCTGCATTAAGAGTGAGCGCGTAACGCGCCACATCTAATCTGGCTGTAACACTAATCGCCCTCAACTGAGGGCGATTTTTTATTGCCAAACCGTGGTCTATTTGTACTTTAACCGTGCTATATGGGCCACTCCACCGCGGTCGATTTGTACTTTAACCGTGCTACACGGGCTACCCCCGCCGCGAGGGTTGTTCAGACCTTTACACCTAGGTCTCAAGAACACCCGTTCAGACCCTGAAGTGGTCCCAGCCGCCGGCCGCAAGGTCGACGCCGTCGATGCGCACGCGCGAAGTTAGGTTGTCGCGAGCAGTGCCAACGGCTCCGATCTTGCGGAATGGTTGCGGCAAGACAGTATTGGGCGGGAACGTAGCGAGCATCGCGTGGTCCTCTCCCCCGTGCAACACCCAGTTGCGCGCATCCTTGCCAGTGGCCTCCGCGGCCTCCCGCAGCTTCTCAACGTCACCGGCAAGATTTCCGGGATACAGGTCCATTATCACGTTGGATGCCTTGGCCATACGCGTCAGATCCGTACTTAGGCCATCAGATACGTCCATCATCGCGGTTGCATTATTGAGGGCGGCGATGACACCTGCCTTTAGTGGCGGTCGCGGTACTCGATAGGTTGACACTGGTTCATACCAACGACCGAGTGCTTCCTCAGAGTGCATGTTTGGTGGTACAACACCTGAGTTCAGTAGCTCAAACCCGGCAGCCGAGTGGCCCAGTGTGCCAGCGATTGCGATGGAGTCTCCTGGACGCGCCCCACTGCGATGCACGGGACCGTGTGGCGCGTAGCCAAGTGCGGTTACGGAAATAGAGAACTCTGTCCCACCGGACAGGTCACCGCCGACCACACCAGCGCCAGTTGGTGCGATCTGCGCGCCGAACCCGCGCACAACGTCAATCACCCAGTCCGTGTCCAGATAGGAGGGAATCACCAGCGACACGACCAGGGCGGACGCAATGCCGCCCTGGCTCGCAATGTCTGCTAGATTCTGGGCTGCCGCGCGGCGCCCCACCTGGCTGGGTGACGACCAGTCCCGGCGAAAATGTCGCCCATCTACGAGCACGTCCGTAGTAACCAGGACGTGCCCTTCGGGTGTGGCAATCTCGGCGCAGTCGTCTCCGGACCACAGTAGGGTGCGTTCCCCGTAGGGAAGCACTTCTCGCATCCGCGCGATGAGGCGATCTTCGTCTAGACTCATGCGCCCATTCTACGACGGGTCCTCGCAGTCGAGAACAGACAAACAGCCGCCGCGGAAGACACGTTAAGTGATTCCGCATGACCCGCCAGCGGAATAGCGACCGAATGGTCAAAAGCAGACGTATCGATGCGCTCAAAACCGTGGGCTTCATTACCGAACACCCACGCGATAGGCGCCGCCAAATCTAGGGATTCCAACCCATCTTCAGCATCAAAGAGGTCGATGCTACCACCACCGTCAGCCGCGACTAGGCGCATACCGCGGGCTTTCACCCATTCGGCAACCTCGTCAAAGCCAACGTTTGTGATTGAGGGCAGATGGAACACTGATCCGGCAGATGCTCGCACTACTTTCGGTGAGGAAATGTCAACAGTTCCTGAGCATGCGATGATGCCGTCCGCACCAGCCGCATCGGCTGCACGAATAATATTGCCCGCATTTCCAGGATCCTGGGTTTCCGCCATTACGACAACGAAGTCCCAGTCGATCTTTGGCAGACCGTCTGTTCGGAAATCCTTAACCACAGCCGCAATACCCTGGCAGTCTGGCGAGATTGCTCGCCCAACTTCAGCCGTCATCGGGTGCACCCAGTGGGTCGCCTTCTTAGCTTCTGCTACAAGTTCGGGGTATCGCTCAGCTGCGTCCTCGGAAATGTAAACGTCGATTAGGTCGCGACCGCAGAAGCGGACGGCTTCGCGGACGGCCTGGGGGCCTTCTACTAAAACTTCACCTGTACGCCGACGTGCTGGACGCCCGGCCAGTGCTGAAACCTTTCGAATGCGGTCGGCATTCGGGTTGTCCAGCAGGACCGGGCGTCGCAGACGTGGCTGATTATCAGCCGACATATTTACTTCGCAGGTGCGTTAACGTCTTCGGGAAGTGCCTCACGAGCGGTCTTAACCAGCGCGGTGAAAGCATTCGGATCCGAAACGGCAAGCTCGGCAAGCATCTTGCGGTCAACCTCAACACCAGCAAGGTTCAGACCCTGGATGAAACGGTTGTAAGTCATGCCATTCTCGCGAGCCGCAGCGTTAATACGCTGGATCCATAGACGACGGAAGTCACGCTTACGGGCGCGACGGTCGCGGTAGGAGTACACCATTGAATGGGTGACTTGCTCCTTGGCCTTGCGGTAGGAACGTGAACGCGTACCACGGTAGCCGGATGCGCGTTCAAGGGTGGTGCGACGCTTCTTGCGGGCGTTGACAGCCCTTTTTACTCTTGCCATGAAAGTCTCCTGTTAAAAAATCTAAAAACTGGGGTTACATTCCCAGCATGCGGCGAACGTTCTTCTGATCTGCTTTAGCAACAACCTGGTCGCGAGAGAGGCGACGTGTACGGGTTGACGGCTTGTGCTCGTTCAGGTGGCGCTTGCCAGCCTTTTCACGCATGATCTTGCCTGATCCGGTTACACGGAAACGCTTCTTGGCACCGGAGTGCGTCTTCATCTTGGGCATAGTTAATCCTTATTTCTCACTCATCGTCAGATGGGAGGCGTAACGCTCAGTTACCTGAGCGTCCTCCTTTCGCTGACCTTTCGGCCTGACGGTCACGCTTTGCTTGGCGCTCAGCCTCTCGGCGACGGCGCTGCTCGCTCTTCGCTTCCGACTTCTTACGAGTCGGCGCAAGAACCATCGTCATGTTGCGGCCATCTTGGCGCGGTGCTGATTCAACAACACCCAGGTCGCCAACTTCCTCCGCTAAACGCTCTAGTAGACGAACACCCATTTCTGGGCGGGACTGCTCGCGGCCACGGAACATGATCATGACCTTGACCTTGTCGCCACCGTTCAGGAAACGTTCGACGTGGCCCTTCTTAGTTTCGAAATCATGGTCGTCAATCTTGAGGCGGAAACGGATTTCCTTCAAGACAGTGTTCGCCTGATTGCGACGGGCTTCGCGCGCTTTCTGTGCGGCTTCGTACTTGTATTTGCCATAGTCCATCAGCTTAGCGACTGGCGGACGTGCGTTCGGCGCAACCTCAACGAGGTCGAGGCCAGCCTCTTCAGCTAACCGTAGGGCATCGGCTACACGCACGACCCCCACCTGTTCTCCTTCGGGTCCCACCAAACGTACTTCTGGGACTCGGATTCGGTCATTGACACGAGGCTCGTTGATAAGTTGCTCCTTTATAGTGGCGGTTTGTTGACACGAAGAAGGCCTCCGCGTCGACAGCACGCGAAGGCCCACAAAAACCACGCAACACTAAGTGTTGCTCTGGACCCGATTCCGGTGTTCCCTTCCGGGTTACCCTGTTAGCCAGGTA
>DUQT01000192.1 GCA_012837655.1 Actinomyces sp.
CACATTTAGACCCATTGAGGAGCAGCATGACCAGCTATCCAGCCGCAATCGCACACCGCGGAATGAGCACACTAGCGCCCGAAAACACGATGGCCGCCTTCGTGAAGTGCATTGACTACAACGTAGCGTCATTCGAATTCGACGTTGACGTAATAGGAGACGGATCAGTAATCGTCATTCACGATGACAAACTGGACCGCACCACTAATGGCAAGGGCGGGTACTACAACAAGAACTTCTCCGATATCCGCAAACTGGATGCTGGAAAGTGGTTCTCAAAGACATACACGTTTGAGCGCATCCCGGAGCTCATGACTGTCGTCGAGTTCCTAAACAAGCAGGCCATGGAAGCCAACCTCGAGATTAAGCCTTCCAAGAGTGGCGACAAGCTACGCGAGTCTCTGATCGATGGCATCATCGTGTCACTCGACGCCCTGCAGTTTAAGAATGCGATCCTGATTTCCAGCTTCGACATGGAGCTACTGTCCGAAATGCAACGCAGAGCCCCGCAGTATCGTCGCGCGTGCCTATTCGAATCCACCGACGAGCCAATCATGGATCAAGTGAACCGTTGGATCGAAGAAGCCAAGAAGGTCGAGGCGGAAGCTATTCACCCGCCGCACGATGACCTAACCGAAGAGGCCGTTCGCGCAATGGTGGATGCAGGATTCCAGGTCAATGCGTGGACCGTTAATGACCTCGACCGAGCCGCCGAACTGGGCTCATGGGGCGTTCGAGCTGTCATGACAGACATTGCCCAGGACTTCCCCGAAGAAGCTCGCCAGCAACGGCCAATCTCAAAGCCCACGGTGATTACAGACTAGAGTGCCCGGCCGTACGAACTGGCCACGAATTGTGTTTTGGGGCGTAGATCTTTCGATCTACGCCCCAAACCTCTTGCTTCTAACTATCAGTTAGCTATCGGATCATCCCTTAACCGCACCAGCGGCAAGACCGGACTGCCAGTACTTCTGCAGACCCAGGAACAGGACAATCAGCGGGATAACGCCCAGCAATGCACCGAGCATTACCGCGCCCTTATCAGGTGCGAAGTAACTCATCATGCCGTACAAACCGAGTGTTACCGGTTTGATCGAGTCCGATGAAACCATCATGACCGGTAGCAAGAAGTTGTTCCACGTCATCACGAAGATGAACAGGAAGATAGTCACCATTGCGGGAGCCAGTAGGCGTAGCACCATCGTGAAGAAGATGCGTGCTTCTCCAGCTCCGTCAATTCGAGCTGCCTCAATCAGTTCAATAGGCACCGATGTTTGCGCGTAAACGCGACCTAGGAACACACCGAACGGAGACACGCACGACGGGATGATGATTGCCCACATCGTGTTCGTCAGGCCGATCTTGTAGAACATCAGGTACATCGGAATCGTCAGTAGCGCGATAGGCAGTAGCAGACCGGACATGATAACGCCCATTGCCACGCCCCTACCGGGGAACCTGAACTTAGCCATCGCGTAGCCCGCCATTACGGAGATCAGCGTGCCAACCACGCCAGCAACCGTCGAGTACAGCAGCGAGTTACCAACCCAGCGCCAGAACATTCCCTTCGTCCACGTGATCAACGAGGTGTAGTTCGCCGCCAGGTTAATGTCGTCGAACAGGAATCCGTTCGTTGACATCAACTGGAAGTTAGTCTTCGTAGACGCGACGATCACCCAGTAAACCGGGAACAGGAAGTAGAACAGCGCAAGCAGTAGGACACCAGCCGTGATCCATCGGGCCGCCGAGGACGGTGCGATGGAACGCATCGGCTGTCCCGCAACTGACGGTACGTACTCACGACCATCGGGGAGTTTCTTAGTCTTAACAGCCATTACTTGCTCACCTTCCGATCAACGAATGCGTACAGGACCGCCAGAATGCCTGCAATTAGTGCCATAACGATCGAGATTGCAGAGGCCGGGCCGTCACCGGATGGGGAAATGGTTCCCATCATGGTGTTGTAAGCCATCATCATCGGCATGTAGTCCTTACCCATCCAGGAGTTAGCGGTAGCCATAACGGTCGGCTCGTTGAACAGCTGGATGGTACCGACGATCGACAGGAGCACTGCCAGCAGCGCTGCGCCTCGAACCATCGGAATCTTGATGCGAGTAACGATCTGGAATCCGGTTGCACCATCAATACGAGCTGCTTCTTCAATGTCATGCGGGATCGCCTGCAGAGCTGCCAGGAAGATCAGCATGTTGTAGCCCGTGTAAGTCCAGGTCGTCATGTTAGCCATCGACGCCAGGATCGTGTACCGACCCATGAAATCAATGTCGACTCCCCACGAGTGCAGAGTTTGAACGATCGGAGAGATCTCCGGCGTGTACAGGTACAGCCAGATCATTGCTGCCACAACACCGGGAATAGCGAAGGGAAGGAAGTACCCGAGTCGGTAGATGGTGACGTGGCGTGTCAGGTATGAATCCAGCACCAGGGCCAGAACCAGAGCTAACAAAATCATGAGTGGAACCTGCACGGCCGTGTATCCAAGTACGCGCAGAATTCCTCGCCAGAAAGCACCGGACTGGAGGACGTATGCGTAGTTCTCGAAGCCTACAAACTTCTTCGAAACTTCGCCGCCGCCAAACAGGCCACCGCCTTCGGAGACAACTTTAAAAAACGATGAGTAGATAGAAAGAATGATCGGGATCAGGAACACCAGAATGAACGCAATAGCAAACGGTGCCATAAAGGCCCAGCCTGTGCGAGCATCGTGAAGTTCCCGCGTCCTATTGTTCTTTCGTCGTGTAATTTGAGGCACTGCCTTTGGCGCCACGACAGTCGCAGGATTCTTGGAAGACACGATTCACCTATCGATTCCTGGGGGATGGGTAGCCAATAGAAGATTGTCGTGAAAATGGGGGCACCCTCCTTGCGGTGGCTGCCCCCATTGGAGTCACGCGTTATTTATGCGAGTGATTATTCAGCAACCGGAAGGTTCAGTTCCTTCAGGGTGCGTACAGACTCTTCCTGCGCTGCAGTGAAGATGTCCATGACCTTGCCCTTACCAGCAACAACGTTACCTGCGGCCTCGTTCATCTTTGCACCGACTGCAGAGAAACCGGGGATGTAACCGAAGTTCGGGTTCAGGCTCTCGTTTGCCTTAGCTAGTTCAGCGTAGACATCCTGACCACCAAACTGCATCTTGACCTTGTCCGGAGTGGTGACGTCGCCCTTAGCAGCAACTACCAGACCCTGGGTAGCAAGATCCTCGGTCTGCTGGTTGAACCAGTTGTTGAACTCCATTGCCTGTGCCGGGTATTCACAGCCCTTCATAACAGCAACGCCGGAGCCACCGTCCGGACCAGTCATCTGGCCTGCACCGTAATCAGGGAGCAGAGCGACCTTCCAGGTGCCCTCTTCGCCCTCGGGAACGATGCCGTCAAGCATGAATCCAGCTTCCCAAGCGGCACCGATGTTACCAATCAGTTCGCCAGAAGAAAGGGCGTTCGTGTATGCATCGCCCCAACGCTCGTGGGTCAAAGCAGCGCCCTCGTCAAGAATTTCCTGCCAGAACTCTGCAACTGCGGTTGCACCGTCGCCGGTGGTGTTGACAACCCACTGGTCGTTTTCAGCGGTGTACCAGGTGTCGCCAGCAGCTGCGGCCTGTGCGGACAGCAGGTACTGTGCCTCGTCGGGCTCGAAGTCCAGAATGTACTTGCCCTGCTCAGCAGCAGTCTTTGCGGCTGCCTTCATCTCGTCAAGGTTGGTCGGAACCTCAATGCCGAGATCCTTGAATGCGGCTTCGTCATAGAAGTATACGAGCGGGCCGGTATCCTGCGGGAGACCAACAATCGCGTCGCCAACCTGCATCTGACCGAAAGCGCCGGAGAAGTTGTCCTTGTACTTCATTGCCTCTTCGGAAACGTCCTCAAGAAGACCCTTTGCGTACATTTCAGGAACTTCACCGTAGGACAGCTGCGCCAAGCAAGCAGCGTTTCCTGCGTTCACGTCGGTCTCAAGCTTCTTGATCATCTCGGAAGCTTCGCCGTCAAACTTCGTTACCTCAACCTGAATGTTCGGGTTCTCCGCGTTCCAGCGATCAACGATCTCTGAAACCGGGGTCATGCCGGGGCCATCAGGTAGACGGTGCATGTACTGAATAGTTACAGCTTCGTCGCCCGATCCCGTGTCACCTTCGGGTGCGGGTTCTGCTCCTTTGTCAGATGATGAGCATGCAGCCAGTCCCATAGATGCAACGGATACTGCTGCGAACAGCGCGGCTACCTTCTTCAAGCCGGTCGTGTTAGCCATGTGTAATAACCTCTCCTTCGAGTCCAGGATGATTAATCCTGATTACTTTTATAGCTTATCGCGCAACTTCGATAGTTTCTAGTCTTTTTGTGTATTGTAGGCAACAATTGAGTAACGGCGCGATCAATTTCGCATTCACCGCGCCGTTTTGTCCGGAGATTACAGCCAAACACTACCCAGCGGGCCTAGTTTGATTTCCTTATCTCCGTCCGCTGTGTTGCGAACTGTCGCTTCGACCTGATCAAAAGATGAGTTGTAAACAAACACTGCACCTGAATCATAGGTTGCAACTTCGATCCGGGGATCTTCACAGTGAACAGAGTTTTCGTACTCCGCCTCCTTTGAAGAAGCCCAGAAAATAGCGCGTTCCAGCAGCCTGTTATTGTCTTGTGAGTAGGGCAGACCGGCAATGTAGATTGCGCGTCCCTTACCGTATTCACTTGACGCGAGTTCAACTGAAGTGCCATTCATCTTCAGAATAGACACGTCATCGCTTACCGGCACCCAGAATCGAGAACCACCCTTAAGCTTGACGTCAAGTTCGCCGTTTTCACCCAGGATGAAGTGCTCATCGACCAGGTTCGGGTAGCGGTCAGTTGACAACGACCATGACTGTTCTTGATCAATTCCAAATACATCGCTCAACTGGTTGAACGCTCCGTTAGCTGAAACCGCGCACGGCTCACCTACACCGATCATTCCGCCACCGTTTGCAACAAATTCGCGCACAGCAACTTGCAGATCGGGGTTCAACCAAACGTCGCCACCGGAGAAAGCAGTTCCCGCTTCGCCCACGTTGATCAGCACGTCCAGATTGTCGAGGGCGCCCTCGAGAATCTCATCGAACGAAATGAACTGTACGTCGAAGCCCTGTCCGGCGAGCGCCTCGATGACGCCAACGTAGGCTTCAACCTGCTCATATGGCAGGGCGTGTGCGACCATGTGCGTTTGCCAGGTGCGCAGTTTGCCCCAGGCGTTTACGATGCCGACACGCGGGCTGGCAACCTGCGGATGCTTGCCTTCGGCCGCGTCGTAGATGTCGCGGAACTCCTGGCAGATTTCTTCGATGCGGTCAACGAATTCGGGGAACTGTACCGCGAGGGACAGGTATCCGCCGTAACCAATGCGGTCCAGTGGGGAGCGCACAATTGCGCGGCGCGCAGTCAGCCACGAGGAGTTGGCCTCCCCTACCGGGTCTCCGTCCTCGTTGAATACGTCGGGGAAGAAGTATGGAAGGAAGCGCCCTTCCGTGTACTTCACGTGTGGAATGTCTGCAATCAGGCGGCACGTGGCTGCGTTTCCGACTGAGCCAACGACCGCGTCGAGTCCCGCATCCTTGAAGTGCGGACCGTAGGGTTCCACGCCGATCCAGTTGTCGCCGAGGAACATCATGGCTTCCTTGCCGGCTTCGTGGACGGCGTCGGTCAGCTCCCGAACACGAGAGGTCACGAACTTGTGCTGGAATGCGATCCAGTCGCGGAACTGCTTGGAAGGCTGACGGAAGTAGGAGTTGTAGTAGCCCTCGTCGATGAAGTCTTCGGGAGTCAGGCGGTAGCCGTATTCCTCGGCGAACTGTTCCAGAGCCGTAACCGAAACCGATGCGGAGTAGCCGAACCAGTCGACGAACTTTTCCTTGCGGTGGGTGTTGAACACCAGGGTGAAGTGGTAGAAGAACGTCGTGAAGCGAACTACGTCCACTTCGTCGTGTTCATCCAGCCATTTGCCCAGCTGCTCGGTTACGCGCTTCCACACCTTCGGCAGGACGACGTTGTAGGGGCGTTCCTTGTCCCTGGTCGGGTCGTCGTCCCAGTTGTTGGTGATGTAGTTGTACATCTGGGTCGCGTCCCAAATCTGGCGCGCCAGGAAGTTTACCGTGTAGACATGGCCCTTTACCGCGTTCTTGATGCGCACGTTTGTGCCATCAACGAGTTCCCAATCCTCAGTTTCCAACCGGGTTCCCGTCGTGCGGTCGTGGACCTCCCAATACTTGTCCAGATCAACGTTTGTGTCCGGCTCAATTTGTTCAGTTAGGTAGCCTTCCATGACGTCAATCGTCAGTTCATTTTCGAGGGCGGGCTTGCGAGCTGACTGAAGGAAAAGGTTTGTCACCGTGTCCGGGTTCGCGACCGCCCACTCCTGGTCACCACGGGCGGGGAAGTAGGTGGAGTAAACCTTTGCTGATAGTTCGTGTACTAGCTCTGGAAGTTCTGTTCCATCAGAGTTGCGAACAGCATCGGCGCCGAGCCGCTCCATTAGTTCGCGTACCTGATCGTCGATTCCGACTTCAATGGGGAGGGTAACTCGACCTTTGGTCGTCATTAGTACTCCTAAATATGCGTGTCTGGCTGGCCTGCTTGAATGACTTCGATGCCCTGCGCTTCCAGTGCGCGAACGTGAGCCGGGTTAGCGTCAAGATCCGTTACGACTGTGGAAACCGCTGACAGCGGAGCAATGCGAGCAAATGCCGTGCGAGCCAGCTTTGTAGAGTCAGCCAGCACAACAACCCGGTTTGCCGAGGCAACCAAGGCTGCGTTTACTGCCGCTTCGCCTTCGTGGTTTGCGTAAATCCCAGTCGAGAAGTCGATTCCGTTGATGCCAAGAAACAGTGTGTCAACACTAATCTTTGGAAGAATTAGGTCAGAGAGCGGGCCGATCAACTCATACGAGCGACCGCGAACTACTCCCCCTGTCACCACGACGCGAACGCAGGGTCGTACAGCAAGGTCGTTTGCGATATTTATTGCGTTCGTAACTACCGTGATGTCGTTGTCAAGGAAGGCCTTATCCTTACTGACTCGGACACCCACTTCGTAGGCAACTAGCGTTGTAGTTGTGCCACCGTTAAAGCCTATAACTTCGCCCGGTGTCACCATTGCACTGGCAACCTGAGCGATAGCCGCCTTCTGTTCTGGTTGGGTCACAGCGCGATAGCGAAGAGGAAGATCACCGGAAGACGGGTTGGAGGATGCACCTCCGCGCGTACGAACTATAAGCTGTTGATCAGCGAGCGCATCCAGGTCGCGGCGGACCGTTGCTGGAGACACATCTAGTTCTTCGACTGCTTCTTCCACGCGTATCGAGCCGCGTTCAACAATTAGATCAGCAAGGTGGGACAGCCGTTCTTGGCGGTTCACGAGTCCTCCCTAGGGCACCACAAATCGAACATGTTTGAATCAGTTTCAATCATTCTACACCTCATTGTATGACCCTGGTTATGAACTCGACACCATGATACACTATCAACGATTAATAATGATTGCTACAGTGGTATTGCAATCATCATTCACCATATTTGGCGCGTGAAGCTTATCAATGCCCACGTTAAACCACGCCAATGAAGGAAGGTAAACGAAATGAGCAAGACCAGCGCTGAAATCGCATCTCAGCCGGAAGTTTGGGCAAAAGCCGCAGAGGTCGCAAAGCAGACCGGTCCGTTGGCTGCTGACGAAGAGTCAGTTGCAGTGATCGGTTGTGGCACCTCATGGTTTATTGCTCAGGCATACACCAGAATGCGTGAAGTAAATGGTAAGGGCATCTCCGATGCTTTCACCGCTACCGAGTTTCCGCTAGACCGCGAATATGATCGCGTTGTCTGCCTGTCCCGTTCGGGTACGACCTCGGAAATCATTGACGTCATGAAGCACCTGCATGAGGCCGGCCGCCCCGCGATCCTTATCACCGCTGTTGGCGAGGGCCCCGCTGCCCCGTACGCTGAGCGCGAGGTTGTCCTCGATTTTGCAGACGAAGAGTCCGTTGTGCAGACTCGCTTCGCTACTTCTGCACTTGCATACATGCGTTCAACGCTGGGGGACGACATTGCTCCGGCGATTGAGGATGCTAAGAAGGCCCTTGAGGTTGAGCTCAAGCAGTCTTGGATTGACGCAACGCAGATTTCATTCCTGGGCACCGGCTGGACCATTGGCCTGGCAAACGAAGCTGGCCTGAAGCTACGCGAAGCCAGCCAGTCCTGGACCGAGACCTACCCGGCCATGGAGTACCGCCACGGCCCCATCTCGATCGCAGAGCCGGGCCGCCTGGTCTGGATCTTCGGCGAGGTTCCGCACGGCATGGTCGACCAGATCAACGAGACCGGCGCTGAAATCCACGCTTCCGAGCTCGATCCGATGGCAGACTTGGTAATTGCACAGCGCCTTGCGGTTGCTCGCGCTGAGGCCAAGGGACTCGACCCCGACCACCCGCGTCACCTGTCGCGTTCTGTCATCCTGGACGACGAGGAGTAATAAACCGTGCGTAACGCAATCTCAATCGACGTTGGCGGGACAACCATTAAGACCGGAATCGTCAGTGAAGACGGTTCGGTCCTCCACCCCGGACAGGTCCCCACGCCAACAAATCCAGACGCATTGATAACGCGTTGCGCACAGATCATTAACGATTACGATCGATTGATTTCCGAGGGCGTGGTTGAGGGCCCTAATGGCCCCATCCACCCCTCGGAGGTCATCAAAACCGTGGGATTTGACGTGCCTGGCATTGTTGATGAGTCCCGCGGGCTAGCTGTTTTCAGTGCGAATCTGGGGTGGAAGAATTTTCCCGCCCAGGAGGCGCTGTCTGATACAGCGGGCCGACCGGTAGCTTTTGGCCACGACGTTAGAACCGGAGCACTGGCCGAGTCGGTTTGGGGAGTTTCTCTGGATAACTTCTACTACATAGCTATTGGCACCGGCATAGCAACCGTCCTCGTACTTAATGGAGAGCCGGTTGTCGCATCTGATTGGGCCGGTGAGCTCGGCCAGGTCCCCGTCCCGGGCTGGGACGGCAAGCCAATCGCCTTAGAGCAGGTCGCTTCGGCAGCGGGTATTTCGCGTAGGGCTGCGAGCCTCGGCCTCGTGGATGAAAACGACGGGGCGGCAGAGGTTTTTGAACTTGTCGATTCGGGTTCAACGCAAGCCGGCGAAATCGTGGATCGCGCGATCGGGTTGCTTGCAGAGAAGGTCGCGCCGGTCATCGCTTCGGTTGGAAGTATTCCCATTGTAATTGGCGGCGGCCTGGCGAATCGCGGGGAAGACCTGTTTGAACGGCTGGCTACGAAGCTGGACTCCGCGCTGGGAATTGTTCCTGGACCAGACGTTATTGGGGCGAAGCTCGGCTCAAATTCACAACTTAAGGGCGCTGGTTTACGCGCACTTCGCGCAGAGTAGCCCTAGAAAGGAAAGCCATGACGGTATGGACATTGACGCCTAATCCGGCATTGGATTTTACTTACCGCATTCCGACACTCACGATTGGAATCCCCCACCGCGTCGAGGACACGCAGGTTCGAGCGGGCGGCAAGGGCGTTAACGTATCGCGCGTTTTGGCGCAGATTGGCAAAGAATCCACAGCGACCGGCTTCCTTGGCGGCGCAAACGGACAGCGTTTTTCTGAACTGCTGGCGGACCTGCCGGAATCAAAGCTGATTACGAACAGTTTCGTTGAATTCAACAACCAAACACGCATGAGTATCGCCGTTGTGGAAGACAACTCTGAAGCCACGGTGCTAAACGAGTCTGGCGATGCGCCCACTGACGAAGAGTGGGAGAAGCTCATCGAGGTCATCCGCACAGGTTTGAAGCCGGGTGACCTGCTTGCGTGCAGTGGATCCTTCCCCGGAAAATCAAGTCCCGATTGGATGACCAGGATCGTAAATACCGTTCACGAGGTCGGGGCTCGCATCCTCGTTGACGCGACCGGCGAAGCCCTTGTGAAAGCTTGCGCCGCCGGAGCAGACTTTGTGAAGCCAAACGACCTGGAGCTGAAGGCGACCACCGGCCTGGACAACATTTGTGACGGTGCGGCAGCCCTGCTTGAACAGGGAGTTGGCATCGTAATCACGTCCGAGGGCGAAAACGGCATGAGCATTCACGGCAAGGACGGCTCATACCGCGCGAAGCCTGCCCGCGTCATTGAGGGCAACCCCACCGGTGCTGGCGACGCCTCAGTTGCAGCGTGGTGTGCCTTTATTGATGCAGAAGCCAGGGACGCCCTCCACGCAAAAGATTTGAAGGACGGACTACCAATGGCCGTCGCCCTTTCAGGTGCGGCAGTTGCACGCCCAGTGGCGGGCGAAGTCGACCTTGAACTGTACAAAGAAATGTTAGACGAAGTGAAAGTGGAGGAAATGGAATGCCGCTAGTAGACATTCGTGAAATGGCGGCGGAGGCCGCTCGGGACAAGGTGGGGCTCGGCGCGTTCAACGTCGTCCTGCTTGAATTCGCCCACGCCGAAGTGGCTGCAGCTGAAAGCGTTGGCCGCCCGGTCATCCTGCAGCTATCCGAAAACGCAATCAAGTACCACGGCGGACACATTGCCCCACTTGGAAAAGCAATGATTGCGCTGGCTGAGCAGGCTTCCGTGCCCGTCGCGGTGCACCTGGACCACGCTGAGGACGTTGACCTGTGCAAGGCCGCCGTTGACGTCGGTTTCAACTCGGTCATGTATGACGGATCCAAGCTGGAAGATAAGGAAAACCGTGAGACCACCGCGGCTGTAGTTGAGTTCTGTCACGCAAACAACGTTGCTGTTGAGGCGGAGCTCGGCGAAGTAGGCGGCAAGGACGGCGTGCACGATCCTTCCGCGCGTACTGATCCGGATGATGCAGCAAAGTTTGTTGCTGACACGGGTGTTGACCTGCTGGCTGTTGCCGTGGGATCGTCGCACGCGATGACCACTCGCGGAGCCGTCTTGGACACCGACCTGATTTCGCGCATTCGTGACGCGGTTCCTGTTCCGCTGGTTCTGCATGGATCTTCCGGTGTACCCGATGACGGCATGGTCGCCGCGATTGAAGCCGGCATGACGAAGATCAACGTGTCCACCCACCTAAACGTTGGGTTCACTGGCGTCGTTCGCGAAATCCTCGCAGCTGACGAGAAGGTCGTGGACCCGCGCAAGTACGTCGGCCCGGGACGCGACAACGTACAAGCAGAAGTTGCACACCTACTGAAGCTGTACGCACGCAAGTAATCGAGGCCGCTAGCCTGGCGCGCGTCTAACGGGCACGCGACGGGCCTCGTGGCGCCAGGGTGCGGGGATCGAGCCTTCGCTCCGAGCGGATGTAACGTCGACGTGGTTACCCATGAGGCAGAGTTGTTGGGTTGGCTCCGCACCGGGCGGATATTGCGTCGACTGCGTCGTGGCGCCAGTGCGAACATGCTAAGTGGTACTTGTAACCGAAACATTTGGGTTATAGGACCTTAGGTTGGCATTCAACTGAATACTGTGGGCGGGGAG
>DUQT01000193.1 GCA_012837655.1 Actinomyces sp.
CATCTTCCAGATGCCGTGCGACCGGGAAAGCTTCGGGCGGCAGGTCATCAAGGTTCATCACGACAACCCCGTGGTCGCTGTCGGCGCGCGGATAGGCGTATGCGACCTTGCTCACGCCATCCTCACAAAGAGCAACATCGACCTGGACGAAAGCAGGAGGGGCGATCATTCGCCCGCTCCCATTGGTCGCTTCCAGTCTCCCGCGCTCACGCGCACAACGGGTTTTGCGGCCTTTGCCTCGAAAGCATCGAACCGACGAAGAACCGAAGCCAGCGCCGCTTCCGCAGCTTTCAGACGCGCGTTGAGCAAAGCAGTTTCGCTTGCGACGTGCGCCTTTATAATCTTCGCGACGGCCGCACCAAATTTGTCTACGTCAATACTCACGACGATTCCTCCACGCCATAGGTCGCGCCGGTAACGAATGCGGCTGCACCTTCCTCTACTTTCCAGCCGATACCGAGTTCCGCACGAATGGCCGCGCTGTTCGTTTGAAACAGCGGAACACTTGCGGTTTCGGTTGCAACCGTCCCCTCGAATGCCGTCTGCACGTCAATCGTGCCCTCGCAGACAAAGACGCGGGCGGGGTCAATCAGCGCGATAATCCCGGCGGGCGCGGCGCGTGTGGTATAAACCGAAGCCCCCAGCAGTTCGCCCCCGGCTAGCCCGATATTCGAACGGTCGGGACCGGACAGCGAAGCAGCGGTTTTCGGGTGCATCGCGAACACGGCCCGTGACAGGTCGCCCTCGAACGCTGCAATCAGGTCGCGAAGGTCGTCGCCCGCATCATCCGTCGCATCAACCTCGGGTGCGTCGGAAAGCAGCGAAGGTGGTGCCAGCGGGTTTGCCGTGCCGGTGTCTAGCAGCGCCCCGTCAATCGCCAGTGACAGTGCGGTGACGAGTTCCTCCCGCAGCAGATCCTCGAAGGCTGCGCCCCCTTCCCGCAACGCCTCCATCGTCGCCAGCACCATCCCGGCAACGGATTTCGGTGCAACGAAACCCGGCTCAAACTCGGGAATGGAAAGCGGCCGGGCCGCACCTGGCTCAACCCACGCAGCCGACGCGCCGTTCGCTGTCGTCAGTGTCCGAACATGCGGCACGACACGGCGGAACCGGACGCGACCGACTAGACTGCGGTCGCGCACTGACGCCATCATTTCCGCCTGCGCCGAACGCGCCTGCGCCGTCGCAATGTCAGATTGCGTTATTGCCGCCTTCATTGCCTGTGCAGATTTGGAAGCTGCGCCCCAACGGGCTGCCGCATAGTCTGCGGCGTCTCCTGCGATGTTCTTCGTGACGGCAAGGGAAATTGCCTGCCGTATCCATGTCGAGCCACGCGGCGCGAGTTCTGCTGAAACGGTCATTCCTATCTCCAAACGGTTATCATCTATTGAATATAACCAGTTGAAGAAATCGCACCATTCGCGTCTCGACGGGTTTCAGCACCTTTCAGCGGAGTTTTCCGTTGTGAATTCAGCCAATGCAGTCAGTGCGTATTCCACACGCCCCAAGCGGCGCCGATATTCAGGCGCGCGCCCCTCGGCCCGCCATCCTCGCAATGTTCCCGGCGCGCGGCCCAACAGTTCCGCGGCGTCCCGCTCGGGCAGGTATTCGTCGTGCGTCACGCGCAGCCCCCGCGCCGCACACGCCTCTCGAAGTTGGGCCAAGGTATCGGACAGCGGGTCCGGCTCGGCATCCTTTGCCAACAGCGTGCGAAGATATGCGGCCTCTATCTGGAGTCGGTCAGACGCGCGGCGTTGAGCGGCCAGTGCCGCATCCAAACGCGCGACCGCAGCAGCGACTGACGCGGGGTCATGCCTCATCATTTTGCCCCTTTGTTCTTATAGTTCTGTCGCCATTGTCCCTTGCGCGTGTGAGGCGGAAACTTGTCGCTATAGAAAAAGAGGCGAATTCCGGTCCCTGTGACGTGCGCGCAAGGGACAATGGTGACAAAAGTCATGCATTTGCCCCGCTCAAGTCCTGGATCGTCTCACGCGCTTTGAG
>DUQT01000001.1 GCA_012837655.1 Actinomyces sp.
CATGCAAATTACCTGGGAACTTGACCATGAACTACCACCCGAACTGTACGTAGCGGCAAGAGCCGTGGCTTCGTAACTCCGGGTTGAGATGTGGTTGGTCCGCGAACCATGTAGAACCGGTGCCCGGACCGACCAGTAAATCTCCGCAGCATCCAGTAAAAGAGGTGATACTTCAGCATCATCCACCATGTTTCCGGTGTTCTAGCAGGAGTAAAGATCTCACCATTTAACGTGGAAGATCTCTACATTCGAGAACCCGCCAAGACACAGCAACGCCCTCATGCCCGCATTTGAGAACCTTTTCACGATTAGCCTGAATTTCGGCTAAAAAGTGGAATTTGACAACCTAATTCGGAAAGGTGTTGAGCGATACCGTGTTGTCAAATTAAGGTTTACCGTGTCTGATCTAGACAGTGCAAATCACAAAGAAAACAAAAAAGACGGTCAAGATTTTCCCTCCGCGAACGTGAGTAGCGGTAGTGAAGCTGCTGAGGAACCCGCTCAGGATTCCTCCGCGGCAACCAAGAAAGAGAACAAAAAGTTCGACATTAACGACCTGAGCAAACACCAGATCACAGCGGCGGTCTTCTACCCCTCTGCGATCATCCTTGTCGTTCTTGTAGCGGCCGCGATTGCAATTCCGGATCAGCTTGAAGCCGTGATCTCGTGGGTTTCGACCACGGTCATTAACAACCTGTCCTGGTACTACGTTCTGGTCGCCACGGGTTTCGTAGCTTTTGTCCTTATCGTCGCGTTCACCAAATTCGGTGAAACGAAGCTCGGCGACGATGACGACGAGCCCGAATACTCAACCCGATCCTGGTTCGCCATGCTCTTCGCAGCAGGCATGGGCATCGGCCTCGTGTTCTACGGCGCCGGCGAGCCCATGTCCCACTTCGCTTCACCCCGCCCCGGCGTGGAAGGAAACGACGGAGCAATCGCCACCGAGGCTCTCGCCTCCACCTTCCTTCACTGGGGCCTGCACCCGTGGGCGATTTACGTTGTGGTCGGCCTCTCGATCGCGTACTTCCACTTCCGCAAGAAGCGCCCAATTTCCATCCGCTGGACCCTCGAGCCGATTCTCGGCAAAAAGCGCGTCGAGGGCGGCCTTGGCCACGCCATCGATTCGATAGCCATCATCGGCACTGTGCTCGGTATTGCCACTTCGCTCGGTTTCGGTGTCAATCAGGTTGCCGCTGGAATCGAGTACCTCACAGGTTTCGAGGCCACCCGCACCGTCCTCGTCGTCCTCGTAATCGTAATTTCTGCACTAGCGGCCACGTCTGTCGCAACGGGACTAGACAACGGCATTCAGTTCCTATCGAACTTGAACCTCATCATGGCAGCGCTACTGGCATTTGCGGTTGCAGCGCTCGGGCCGACGGTCTTCATCCTCAACGAGTTCGTCCAGGACATCGGCGTCTACCTATCAAACCTCGTAAAGATGTCATTCACAACGCTGCCGTTCCAGGGTGTGGAAGGCACGACCTGGCTGACGTCGTGGACAACGTACTACTGGGGTTGGTGGATTTCCTGGTCGCCTTTCGTTGGCGTGTTTATCGCGCGTATTTCACGAGGGCGCACGATCCGCGAGTTCATCATCGGCGTCCTTGCCGTGCCCACACTCGTCACTTTCCTGTGGTTTGCGATCATGGGTGGCAACGCGCTGTACCAGCAGATGTTCGGCGAGCTTGACCTGATCGGCGACAACGGCCTGGTCAACATCAATACCGTACTGTTCCAGTCGTTTGAGGCGTTGCCTGGCGCGAAGATCCTCTCCGGCCTTGCGATGATTATCGTGATCATCTTCTTCATCACGTCGTCGGACTCCGGATCGTACGTGATGTCGATGCTGTCCACGGGCGGAAATCCGAACCCGGCGCTGTGGGTCCGCCTGACCTGGGCGACGCTGACAGGCGCGGTGACCGCCGCGATGATTGGCGCATCCTCGGGAGATACCGGCATGGCCGCCCTTCAATCCCTCGCGATCTTGGCGGCGTTGCCGTTCAGCTTTGTGATGATCGGCATG